>JBIIVI010000113.1:0-10470 GCA_044339555.1 Cyclobacteriaceae bacterium
ATAGCGCTGTTGAACAATCAATTGGCGTATCCAACCGTTGTTTTTTTGGATGAAGAATTTCGGATGATCCAACCATTACAGGGCTACCAAAAAGCGCCCGAATTTCATAAGGTGATTCAGTTTATCGGTTTTGATCACTTCAAGACCGAGAAGTGGGATGCCTGGCAAGCCAAGTACAAGTCGCCCTACGAAAATGCCGCGCCTTCTGAGAAGCAAGGTTCTGGTAAGTAGCTTACTTGATTGAAATAAAAAACCCCGGTGACCGGGGCTTTTTTTTATGAGGATCGGGAATAAACTTAGCCTTTATTCTCTTCTTTTTTCGTCTTCATGTAATCGATGAAACCAACTGCTGAGGCAAAACCGATCAACACTGCAATGATGGTTACAAAAAGGTTTGCGCCATCTCCTACCACTTGCTCGAACATACTGTTTTAAAATTTGTTCCAAAATTAAACGATTCAGGTCATTCCCAAAACAAAGTGCTGCACTTTATGGAGTTGTATCGAAACAATGCCAAAGTCATTCAATTCGCGCCTTTTGCGGCTTTACTTTGTTTAGCAATTCCGGCCTTTAGCCAGCGAGTTGAGCCCGAAAAGCTAAAAATTCCGGTCTACCAGGCAGGCTTCCACACGGGTTTCATCTTTGCCCATTCCGTGGAAGTGCAGAATACAGCCGGTGCCCGGCCACAGACCTATGAACTGAGCATGGGTAGTTGGCGCAACGACTCAAGTACTTGGAACGCCTGTCGTTGCACCACGTTGCAGTCGTTTTCGGTGGCCTATCATCATTACGATGTGGCAATACTGGGCAATGCGATTTCGGCCTCCTATGCGCTGGAGCCCGTTTTTCGACTTACCAACCGCAGTTCGATTTCTTTGCGCACGGTGGGCGGGTTGGCCTATCTAACTAATCCATACGACCCCGTTACTAATCCCACCAATCAATCGTATAGCCTGGGCGTTAGTGCGTATCTGGCTTTAGGGGTAGGTTACTGGTGGCGTATCGATCCACACTGGCAAGTGGGTACCCACCTTCTGTATCAACACATTTCCAATGGCGGGTTGCGGCAACCTAACAAAGGCATCAATTGGCCCACGGCTGGAGTGAGTTTGAATTATAGTCTGCAACCTCGACTGGCCCGCGCGTACAACCGATCGGCTACAGCCATTTCAAAAGGAATCCGGTGGGATGCAACCGTGTTTGGTATGGCCAAGCGGGTGGGTGGCCAAGCCGATGGCCGTGGGTTGCGGTACCTGGTAGCGGGAGCCAATTTTCAAGGCGCTCGCCAAATTGGTCGGATCAACAACCTAACCGGCGGCGTGGAACTAACGTGGGATGACGCGACCGGCAGCCGCCTTCGTAGCGACGGCATTGATCAAGACCCGTGGCGCCTGTCTGTGCAGGTGGGGCATGAGTTTGTGTTGGGGCGCTTTTTATTCAGCCAACGACTGGGAGTTTATGTGTATCAACCTGGTGGATATTTTGATCGCGTGTACCACCGCTGGGGACTTTCCTACCGTTTGTCCGATCACTGGATGGCAGGCGTGAATATGAAAGCGCATCGGCATATAGCCGACTTTACCGACCTGCGCGTGACGTACTCGTTTTGATCAGCAGGATAACCGCCAAGTGCTTCCGTCAAATTCCCAATTCTTCGCGATGGGTTTTCAGCACGCCAATAATGAAGGCGATGTGTTCCTGTAGATCAAAACCTGCCAACGCGGCTCCTTGATACACTTCTTCGCGATCTACTTTTGCCGCAAAGCCTTTGTCTTTTAGTTTTTTCACCACTGATTTCACCTCCAGCGATTGAATGCCATCAGGGCGCACCTGCGCACAAGCCACAACAAATCCCGTTAGTTCATCGGTTGCCAGCAGCACTTTGTCGAGTGGGGTGCGGCAGGGTACATTCCACTTCGTGTAGTGGGCGGAAATGGCGTAGGCCATCTCCTCCTCGCTCAATTCGCGAAGCTTTTTTACAATTACATTCGGATGTTCTTCCGGGAATGCCTCGTAGTCGGCATCGTGCAACAAGCCGGTGTTGCCCCATAAAACGGGGTCGGCTCCAAATTTCGGTGCATACGCCTCCATCACCAATTGTACAGTGCGCATGTGGCGCAACAGACTAGGATTTTGGGTAAGCGATTCGAGCAAAGCGCGCGCGGTCGCGGGTTGCATTACCTGGCCGCTTGACGTTTGCTCATGAACAAATTCACGAGGGAGAGGCCCCCGAGCAAGGCCAACACGGCAATCACGATAATTAACCGGGTGCGGTGAAGTTCCATGGTTTTTAGCTCATCATCTTTTTCAACGGCCTCCAGCTCCAATTCTTTCTCCTGCAACTGCAACGCCACTTCCATCTGTGCAATCTTGCGGGTACTCTCTTCGCCAAACAGCTTCTCGCGTACTTTATCGTATTCCAGCATGGCCTCGTAGGCTTCTTTCATCCGGTTCTGGCGGGCATAGTTGGTGGCCATGTTTTTCATGAGCACCGGCTCGTAAATCACGGTGTTCAATTCGCGCCCCAGCTGTAAGGCTTCGTTCAGGTAAGGCAGGGCTTCGTTGGGCTTGTTGGCGCGCGTAAAAACTTCGCCAATATTAACAATGATATTCAGTTCGCTTAACCGGTTGTTTTGCTTTTTTGCGAGCTCCAACGCGCGGTTGTAGTACTCAATCGCGCGCTGATAGTTGGATTGCCGTTGAAAGATGGTGCCGATGTTAGCCAACGGATCGCCAAACGGTTTTCCTTCTTTCTCGCTCAATTGCCAGGCTTGCGAGTAGTATTTCATCGCTTGCTCATACAACTGTAAATCGCTGTGCAGGTTCCCCAAGTTATTCATGGACATGATCAACTTCTCGCGGTCTTTCAGTTCAGAGAAAGTCTTATAGGCTTCTTCGTAGTACTGCATAGCTTGCCCATAGTCGCGTTTCACCGAGTAAATGGAGCCAATGTTCACTTTCGTGGAGGCGATGCCGTCTTTGTTGTCGATGGATTTGTTGATTTTCAGGGAGGTGAGGTAATACTCCAGCGCCTTGTCGAGGGCACCTTGGTTTTTGTAGGCTACGCCCAGGTTATTGTAAGCCGCGGCCATGCCCTTACGGTCGGAGATTTCGGTGGCCAAGGCAAGAGCCTGCCGTGTATAGCCAATCGCCTTTATCGGGTCGGAATTGATATAGGCTTTGAATAATTCGTTCAAGGCCTTTACCTTTTGCTCGCCTTTGGCGGTTGTCGCAACATTTTCCAGACTATCGGTCTGGGCGAATAACCACGGAGCCAGTAAAAAAAAGAACAAGACGAACGAAACGCGCATGGTTCAGGTCTGATTAATCTGCTAAAATTAAGATATTAAATTTGAATAATTAGTATACACACGCACCTCCCACCACATGAAAACCCAAATTCTATTCGGCCTGATTGCTCTGTTTTTCGGTGGGGCTGCCTACGCTCAACACGACCACACCAACGAAGCTTGGATGCACCCCATTGAGCAACTGTTTGCAGGCTTAAATAAAGGCGACAGTGCTCTGGTTCGTTCTGCCTTTGTAGCGGATGCAACATTTGTAAGCATTAGCCAGGATCAACAAGGCGATACCAGGATCAAGCGCGAGGCTATCACGAACTTCCTTCGGGCCATCGCCACGCCGCACCCCGAACCTTGGTCGGAGCCGATCTGGAATGTGTCCGCCAATCACCATAACAACTTCGTTCAGGTTTGGGCCGAGTATGCGTTTTATGTGGGAAAACGCTTCAGCCATTGCGGCGTGGATGCATTTCAACTTGTGCAAGACAAAAGTGGTCAGTGGAAGATTTTTCATTTAGCGGATACCCGTCAAAAAGAGGGTTGCGTAATTCCCGATTTTGTTAGTAGCCAGTTCAAGTAGCTCAAATGGATTCTTTTGTTCGAGAAAACCAAGGAACTCGAGCGCCTGGGGTGTGAAATCTTTTCATTTTATTCCCTGAAAGAATTCACGAACTTCGCTGGCAGTTGTCACTTGCTCCGCATAGCGATCTCTGTTAGGATTTATCAAGGTTGAATCAATCAGGAAAAATGGGTGTGGGTGAGTAGGCGACAGCGCACCTCATGCAAAAATTGCTTTTGATTCTTTGGACCGTTTGCTCGGCACTCGTTGCACGGGGGCAGGGAGATGAACTACGCAGAAGCATTTATTTTGACGGTGGCAGTTATTACATAGACGAACAGCAGGGAGCCGAACTTTCGCGTTGGCTGGATTCCATTCCGAACTTGTTGGAGAAATACGAAATCCAACTGATCAGCCATACCGATCCGGTAGGGGGCAAGCGGTATAATCAGTGGCTTTCCAAAATGCGTAGCACGGCAGTTTGGGAGTTGCTGGTGCTAAAAAGCATACCACAAGAGAAGATTTCGGTCAAGGACTGGGGGCTGGAAAACCCCGTGTATTCCAACGACCATTTTCAGGGGCGTATTATGAACCGGCGGGTTGATATAATTCTTCATCCGGTCGTGTTTTGAGTTCACCATCCCGGAGCTGGAAACCGGCGGCGGGTGTCCGGTTTAGGACACCATTTTTCATTCCCGAACGAAAATCCTGCAACCCAAATGGAAAACTCGCGTCTTATCGGGTAAATGCTGCAATGGCATCATTATTGGCAACAATCCCTTACTTTCTATGATCAAGTTAACCGACATCGACAAATACGTTGATTCCCGCTTTCAGCGCACGTTTATCCTGAAGGGCATTAACCTCGAGGTGCAACAGGGTGATTTTCTAACGTTGATGGGGCCCAGCGGGGCGGGAAAATCCAGTCTGCTCAACATCATTGGTTTATTGGATGAGCCTTCTGCCGGCGAATACTACTTTCTGGATCAGCCGGTGCACCGCATCCGCGAAAAGCAAAAAAGCGACCTCCACAAGAATTTCATCGGCTTCATTTTTCAGGCGTATCACCTTATCGATGAGTTGACTGTGTACGAGAACATTGAGACTCCGTTGCTCTACAAGGGCGTGAACAGCAGCCAACGCAAGAGCATGGTGGCCGAGTTGCTCGACCGTTTTAATATGGTGGCCAAGAAAGACTTGTTCCCGGAGCAGCTCAGTGGCGGGCAACAACAATTGGTAGGCATCGCGCGAGCTATTGTAGGCCAACCCAAGCTGTTATTGGCCGATGAACCTACTGGCAACCTGCACACCGACCAAGGCCGCCAGATCATGGAGATTTTCAAAAAACTGAATGAGGAAGGTATTACCATCATCCAGGTAACCCACAGCGAAGAAAACGCGCGCTACGGCAAACGAATCGTGCGCGTGGTAGACGGTGCCCTCGTTTCGGATGAACCCGTTACTCAACGACTTTAATTGTTTACTGGTATGATTCGATTTTTTGCGATCGCCTTTTTGCTTGTCACCACAGCCTCGGCGCAGTCGGTTAAGCTCACCTTTCAAGAGGCGGTAAAATTAGGACTGGCGAACAACGTTACGCTCGGGCAGCAGCGGAACCAGTTGTTTGTTACCCAAACCAATCAGACTTCGGGGCTGCTACAGATGGCGCCAAGCGTAACGGCCTCAGCCGATGCGGGCCGTTTCGATGGAAACTCGTTTAACCAACAGCTCGGCAAAGTGGTAAACGGCCAAACTGATTTTGTAAACGGCAGGGTAGGGGCAAACGTGCCGATTTTCGGTGGCTTCAGCCAGCTGAATTTGTTCCGGCAAGCAAAAAATCTGAAAGAAGCGCAACTTCAATTCATCGGGCGCACCCAGCAAGACGTGATCCGCAATGTGGCCTTTCAATACCTCACATGCTTACTCAACCAGCAACTCATGCGCATTGATCTCCAAAATGTGCAAACCCAAAAGGCGCAGTATGATCAAATTAATGCACAGGTAGTGCTAGGGAGCCGCGCAGAAGCTGATTTGTATAATCAGGACTTTCAGGTGAAAAACGCGGAGTTGTTGTTGGTGCGTTCTACCAATCAATTTAAAAATGCATTGGCCGCTTTGGCTCAAACTATTTTGATCGACCCCACGGCGAGTTACGAATTGGAAGACCCCGCCTGGCACACGCAGGTCTCGGAATTGGAGTCAGCCCAACTGGATGAACTGGTTGCCCTCGCCACCCAAACGCGGCCCGACCTGAAGCAAGCCGATTTTACCTTGAAGGCGAACCAGTTTGCCTACCAGGCCCGTAAGGGGCAAATGCTACCTAACCTTACGGCTTTTGGTGGCATCAGCTCGCGCTACAATTACATTTACGACTTTCAAGACAACCGCAAATTCAACGAGCAATTCCGCCAAGACAACCGGCAATTCAGTTACGGCCTTTCACTGAACGTGCCGATTTTTAGCGGCTTCCAAAACCGGGCGGTGATGGTACAAAACAAGGTTGCTTACGAGAACTCAAAATTGAACCTACGGGCTACCGAAATGACCGTGAAGAACGATGTGCTGCGAGCCTACCAGAACTATAAAGATGCCCAAACCAGTTACGTATCGGCCGATGCCCAACTGAAGGCCGCTGAGTTAAGCTACACCATGGAAAAAGAGCGGTACGATCTGGGTATTTCGAACATTGTACAGCTTACCACAACGCAACAGGCGCTGGTTCGGGCACACTCCGATTTTGCCAGCGCCCGGTACACCTTAATGTTCCAAAAACTGTTGCTTAACTACGCCACCGGAACGCTCAAGCCGGAAGACATCCCATAAGGGTAATCCACGCCGTTTTGGGGACGAATCAGGCCCTGATTTTGGGGGCTTCTCGCTACCAGAATTGGTTTATTCTACTACCTTTGCACCCCCATTCGGGTGAGTGGGCTTCGCTTACGCGGGGAAAACGTTAACCAATTTGTGGCAGGCGGCCCGGCTGCTACATGTAACAAGGGCAAAACCATATTTATGGCGAAAACAACTAAAGGTCCTGAAAATGCAAAAGGCGTAGACATCGATGACAACGATGAATTAGCACGCCTGCGCGCGGAGAAAAAGGCAGCCGAGGAAGAAGGCATTAGCCGTGTGATCCGCGATGTTACGGCTTCCAAGCCAGTAGTAAAAAACAACGTATCGTTAGAAGATTTTGATTGGGATGCGTACGATCGCAAAGGGCTGGGCGAAGGCTACAGCAAGGCCGACCGCGATCAATTGACCAAATTCTACGGCGGTTCCGTAGCCACGGTAAACGAAGGCGAAGTAGTACAAGGTACCATCGTGGGTATTAACGAACGCGATGTGATTCTGAACATCGGCTTTAAGTCGGATGGCCTGGTGCCATTGGCGGAGTTTAAAGACAGTGCCAACCTGAAGATTGGCGACATCGTTGACCTCTTTATTGAAGAGCGCGAGAACGCGATGGGTCAATTGGTACTCAGCCGCAGAAAAGCCAAGTTGGTGAAAGGCTGGCAACATGTACAAGAAGCACTTGACAAAGACGAGGTAATCGAAGGCTTTGTGAAGCGCAGAACCAAGGGTGGTTTGATTGTGGATGTGTTTGGCATTGAAGCGTTCCTCCCGGGATCGCAAATCGATGTGAAGCCCATTCGCGACTTTGATATTTATGTAAACAAGTCCATCGAAGTAAAGGTGGTTAAGATCAACTACACCAACGACAACGTGGTAGTATCCCACAAGGTGTTGATCGAAAAGGACATCGAGCAGCAAAAGGCCGCCATCCTCACTAACCTCGACAAAGGGCAGGTGTTGGAAGGCGTAATCAAGAACATGACCAACTTCGGGGTGTTTATCGACCTCGGTGGCGTAGATGGCTTGTTGCACATTACCGATATCTCCTGGGGCCGCATCAACCACCCGGAAGAGGTGTTGAAGCTGGACCAAACCGTAAAAGTGGTTGTATTGGATTTCGATCAGGACAAAAAGCGGATTTCGCTTGGCATGAAGCAACTCACGCCTCACCCGTGGGATTCGCTGGCCGCAGAAATCACCATTGGCAGCCGCGTGAAAGGCCGGATTGTGAACGTAGCCGATTACGGAGCGTTCCTCGAACTGATGCCTGGTGTAGAAGGCCTCATCCACGTAAGTGAAATGAGCTGGTCGCAACATTTGCGCAACCCGCAAGACTTCATCAAGGTAAATGATGAAATCGAAGCTGTGGTATTAACCATCGACCGCGATGAGCGCAAGATGTCGCTCGGCATCAAGCAACTGAGCGAAGATCCTTGGACACGCCAGGACGTACTGAGCAAGTACGGCATCGGCACTACCCACAAAGGCATTGTTCGCAACCTCACTAACTTCGGATTGTTCATTGAACTGGAAGAAGGTATTGACGGCCTGGTACACGTATCAGATCTCAGCTGGACCCGGAAAATCAAGCATCCTTCCGAATTCACGAAAGTGGGCGAGACCCTGGAAGTGAAAGTGCTGGAGTTGGATGCCACCAACCGCAGATTAGCACTTAGCCATAAGCATTTGGAAGAAAACCCTTGGGATACATTCGAGAATGTATTTACCATCGGTTCGGTACACAAGTGTACGATCATCTCCAAGAACGACAAGGGCGCGGTATTGGAGCTTCCGTACGGACTGGAAGGCTTCTGTTCGGCCAAGAATTTGGCGAAGGCCGATAACGGCAAAGCCGAAGTTGGCGAAAGCTATGACTTCAAAGTGTTGGAGTTCTCCAAAGACGACCGCAGAATTGTGCTCAGCCACAAGTCAACTTGGTCAACCGAAGAGGAAGAAAAATCACAACCGAAAAAGAAGCCCGCAGCCCCTCCAACCAAAGGCAAGACCATCGATAAAATTAACCAGGAGTCGGAGAAATCTACCTTGGGTGATCTGGAAGCGTTAAGTGCGCTGAAGGAAAAGATGTCTGGCAAGGGCCAGTAGTCCATATATTTACGAGAACCTGTCAGCCGGGCGTGCTGCTCATAGCTGACAGGTTTTTTTTGGCTATCGCGAGATGGCCACCGCGTGGAAAAAAGCGTTAGTTTTGTTTATCCAAAAAGGGTTCCGTGGCCGAGTGGCTAGGCTGAGCTCTGCAAAAGCTCCTACAGCGGTTCGAATCCGCTCGGAACCTCTTCTGATCCCCCACGAGTTGGGGGATTTTTTTTGCCCGATGGGCTGATTTTTTCAGACGGTGGCGCACAATGCCTGAACTTTATTACTTTCAACGCATGATCAAATACGGTATCAGTGCCATCGCCATGATCTTCCTGTTTGGTCGGTGCCAACAACCGCGCTCGTCTACCATGGAAACAGTTGTATCCCCCGCCACCATACAGAAGCTCTCGTTGCGTAATGCGAATGGAATGAACCTCAGCGTTATCAACTTGGGCGGAAAAATAACCGAGTTGTGGGTGCCCGATCGCTCGGGTATGCTGGGTGACGTGGTGCTCGGTTACGACTCAACCGAACAGTACCTATCTGGCAATCCTTACTTTGGCGCAACGATTGGGCGATTTGGCAACCGCATTGCTCGTGGCCAGTTTCAACTGGATGGAAAAACGTATCAATTGCCCGTGAACAACGGAGCGAACAGCTTGCACGGCGGCCCTGGCGGTTTCCATCATGTTTTTTGGGAGATGCAGTTGGATTCAGTTTTGAATCGCATCACGCTTTCGCGGATGAGTGCAGCAGGCGAGGCCGGCTATCCGGGAAATCTTTCGGTGGAGGTATCCTATCAACTAACGGATAACAACGAGTTGGTGATCGATTACCGCGCGACCACCGATGCGCCTACCGTACTCAATTTAACTCATCACTCTTTCTTTAACCTGGCCGGAGCCGGGCAGAGCGACATCTTACAACACGAACTTCAAATTTTGGCCGACCGGTTTTTACCCGTTGACACCAGTTTGATCCCCACAGGTATTCTCCAGAATGTGGCAGGCACAGCATTCGACTTTCGGCAGCCGATGGCCATTGGCGCTCGCATCCAGCAGGATGACCAGCAACTTGAGCATGGGCGTGGCTACGATCACAACTGGGTGCTAAATCAAGCTCAGCCGGGCGAGCTCACGTTGGCTGCGCGCGTGATGGAGCCGACCTCTGGCCGCGTGATGGAGGTGCTTACGACCGAACCCGGCTTACAGTTCTATTCCGGTAATTTTTTGGATGGCTCCGATGTAGGCAAGGGTCAGAAAGCCTATCCCTACCGCTCTGCTTTTTGCCTGGAAGCCCAACATTTCCCCGATTCGCCCAACCAGCCGCATTTCCCTTCGGTGGTATTGCGGCCGGGCGAGGTATACACCCAGAAGACGGTCTACCGATTTTCAGTTACAAAGAAGCCAACAACAATTGGTTCCAATTGATCACAAAGTAGCCAACCAGTACAGCAAGCAGGACGCCACAGAACAGTTGATGGATCCACGCCTGCTTCAGTCGAAATCCAGCAATGACCGAACTGCTAATCAAGATAACCAATTGCAACACTTGTTCGCTCAGCGGAAGGTCTCTGATAAAATGGTTCTCCAGTAGCGCATTTAATGCCAGAAAACTAATCAGGAAAAAGAACGTGCGGTAGTGCCGAAAGTAAAATTC
>JBIIVI010000114.1:0-10389 GCA_044339555.1 Cyclobacteriaceae bacterium
AAAGGTCGGAGATCGAATGCTGCTTTCAGCAACCCCGTGGCGGCCACTTTAAGTGTTACGCGGAAAGAATCATCCAGTGTTTACCTGGTTTATTATACTGACGGAAGTCCCGGAAAAGTAACGTTGGTTGTGAAAGATGACCGCGGAAACGTCCTATTCAGACAACTCGTTCAAAACGAAAAAGGGTTTGTCTTGCCTGTTAATTTTTCTTCCGTAGCAGAAGGTGTCTACACGGTGCACACGGATAACGGAACGGAAAAGCAAAATGTGACGATACGCTATAACAACAACACCGCGCCAACGTATTCGCGCATTGTGAGCCTTGGTGATAATCGGTACCTCCTCATAAGTACTCATGCAGGCAAGGAAACCATTAACATCAAGATTTACGATGGTAACAA
The DNA here is from genome assembly GCA_044339555.1 of Cyclobacteriaceae bacterium. Lineage (GTDB taxonomy): Bacteria > Bacteroidota > Bacteroidia > Cytophagales > Cyclobacteriaceae > ELB16-189. The sequence goes on from JBIIVI010000114.1 coordinate 402, forward strand.
TACGCTGATTTTTAGCGAGGATAGAAAAATTGAGGGTTTCTTCTCCACCATTTTCAACCTAAAAAGCGTTACGGGAATGCCCACGTTTGAGGTTTCGGAAACCCTGGGGCGCTCATTAATGGTGCCTGGAAATCCAATCATTAGTATTGTCGGTAAAGTAAAGACAGAGCAGAAATAGCCCATCACTTTCATCAAGGCCATGGGAATCAATCCGATTCCCATGGCTTTTTTGCGTTCTGGGAAAGGGAAGCTGTAAGCAGTCCGGTTCGAGTGATGTTCATTTTTTAAAGCGATTCATCTGAGAAAGGCTTAGATTTAGGGTCATGTTTTAAGCTATATTTCTAATAATCGACCGCGACTAATTTACGAAATGGAAGTAAAGACAAGCCTGCATCTTGGTGACTGTAAAGAAGTTATAAAGAAAATTCGGGATAACTCGATAGATCTGGTTTTTACATCGCCCCCTTATGCAGACCAGCGAAAGAGCACATACGGCGGCATCCATCCGGACAAATATGTGGAGTGGTTCTTGCCCTTGTCGGAAGAGTTGCTTCGGGTTCTCAAACCAACCGGAACATTCGTGCTCAACATCAAAGAGAAAGTAACTGACGGTGAACGCAGCACGTACGTGATGGAATTGATTCTAGCCATGAGAAAGCAAGGCTGGATTTGGACCGAGGAATTCATCTGGCATAAAAAAAATAGCTATCCAGGAAAATGGCCAAACAGATTCAGGGACTCCTGGGAGCGCCTTCTACAATTCAATAAGAACAAGAAGTTTACCATGTACCAAGACGAAGTGATGGTGCCGATGGGCGATTGGGCGAAATCCCGACTCAGAAAATTAAGCAATACCGATAAACGAAGGGATAACTCCAAGGTAGGAAGTGGTTTTGGAAAAAACATTTCGAACTGGGTCGATAGAGATAAAGCGTATCCTTCCAACGTTCTTCACCTGGCAACAGAATGCAGTAACAAAAAGCATAGTGCGGCTTTCCCGGAGGAGTTACCGGAATGGTTCATCAAGTTGTTTACAAAGCCGGGCGATGTAGTACTCGACCCCTTCATGGGTTCCGGCACGACAAACATGGTTGCTCAAAGAATGAAAAGGAACTCCATCGGAATTGAAATTATGGAGGAATACTACGACATGGTTAGTGAACAAATCGAACCCGTAAAACTTGTGCTATTCGACCCCAAACAGAAGTATGGCAAAACTAAAGCTAGGAGACGTATCGCAGTACGTTGAGAAGAATATTGGAACCTTTCACCAAAAGCGGATAGATGGGCTTAATGACCTGAAACTGAAAACAGTTCTCAAAAAGAAAAACCCATATCTGTTTAGGGCAAAACATCTTTTAACGGCTGAACAAATCATTAAGGAATTAACGGACGCTTTTATCTCCTCAAAGGAGGAAACGATTTTCGGTGATTGGTTAGAGGGGTTAGCCATTTTTATTAACACGAAAGTGTATCAAGGAAGGAAGTCGGCCGTGCAAGGAATCGATCTTGAATTTGATTTTGATGGTGTAAGGTATATTGTGGCAATTAAGTCGGGACCGAATTGGGGCAACAGCAGCCAGATTGCGAAAATGAGAAGCGACTTTAAGACCGCTTCAAAAACACTAAGAACAAGCAATTCAAAACTCCAGATTGTTGCGATCAATGGTTGTTGTTATGGAAAAGACAACAATCCGGACAAAGGCGATTATTTCAAATACTGTGGGCAAAGATTTTGGGAATTCATATCCGGTGAATCAAATCTCTATACAGAAATAATTGAACCTCTTGGTCACCAAGCCAAAGACAGAAATGAAGAGTTTGCAGAATCCTACTCGAAGATGATAAACAAATTCACAAACGAATTTTTTAATGATTTCTGTAAACTCACAGGCGAAATCGATTGGGACAAATTGGTAAAGTTCAATTCGAGTAAGGATTAACCCGGGTGAGTTACCTGTGTGCCAAACAGGTGTCGTTTACTCGCTCTTCAAATTCTCCACCGGGTTAACGAACACGGCCCGCCAGGCTTGCGAGCCAATGGTGAGGGCGCCAAACAACACGAGCAGAATAACACCCAGCGCAATAGTGCCCACGCCCATGGTGGTGTGGTAGGCGATCAGTTCCAGCCACAGGTTGTTGGCAAAGTAGGCCAGCGGAATGCCGATGCCTATAGCGATTGCCAGGATCGACAGGAAACCCTTCGACAGCAGCAACACCAATGCACCATCGGTGGAACCCAGCACTTTTCGGATGGAGATTTCTTTCATGCGCGTCTCGGTAGCATAGGTAGCCATGCCCAGCAGCCCCAGGCACGACAGCAGAATGGCGAGGAAGGAAACAAACGTCAGCACGCTCACCAGGTCGCCAAAGACCACATCGTAGAATTTATTGATTTCCGATTTCACTTCGAAGTAGTCGATTTTCAATCCGGGGTTTACAGTCGCCCAGGCCTTTTCTATGGTTTGGCGCGCCTGGTCATAAGTGCCCAGGTAGGCGACTTGCAAAAGCTGGTACGCGCTCGGGTCGTAGAGTAACGCCATAGGGTCAATCTGGCGGGTCAGATCGCGGTGGTTGTAATTCGCTACAACCCCAATCACGATTTTTTCGGTGGAGTCGGCCTGATGAACAAGCGCCTGCCCTACGGCTTCGCGGGCAGAAGCAAAACCAAACGTGGCGATGGCCGCCTCGTTGATGACCATTTGATTTTTCTTGGAGCCGGCATGCTCTTCTTTAAAAAACTCGCCGGCCACAAGTTGTAAATTCATGTTGGTGGCGTAGCCCTCGTCCACCAGAAAGTAATCGGTGTTGATAAAATCCGCACCATCGGGACGTTTGAATCCATTGCCGTAAGAGGTGCCGGCAGCGGGCAGGTGTGAAGCAGCGGTGATGGCACTAAGGTTGGAGTGCTTTTGGAGTTCGGTTTTGAGCGTGGCAGCGTTGGTACTGTTCAACTTCACGGCAATGTTGTTACTCATATTAAAACCATGATCCATGTGGGTGAATAGGTGGAGTTGATTATGGGCGATCAACACCGTGAGAATGAAAAACAAAGACAATGTGAACTGGGAAACCAGCAGTGCCTTGCGCAAACCCATGCGCGAGAACAACTTCATGTTGGTCAGGTTTTTCAGCACATGCACAGGCTGAAAGCCCGACAGCACCACAGCCGGGAAGAAGCCAGCCAGAATACCCACGATGACCGCAAACAAGCCGAAGATGAGATACACCGCTGTATTGCTGGCCAAATCCCAATAAAAGATGCGAGCGAAGTTGAGTTGCAACACCAGCGGCTTCAGCGCCACCACCAGCAGCATTGCTACGACCAATGCCAACACCGCAATCACAATTGATTCGGAAATGAATTGTCCAAAAATCTGCCAACGCGCAGCGCCTGTTACTTTTCGTACGCCAATTTCGTGCGCGCGGGTAAGCGACCGCGCGATGGAAAGGTTGGTGAAGTTGAAACAGGACGTAAGTAATATCACCAGCGCCAGGCCGCCCAGAAAGTACACAAACATCCACGGCAACTGCGGCCCGATCGGGTTGTTCATCAAATGGCCCGGCGTAATGCTGTACAAAGGCTGAAGAAGGAACTTCATCTTGTACACGCCCGGTGTGGTGAGTGAGCCAATGTGTTTTTGGTACACCTCGTCCAGCACGGGTTGAAGATCTTCGGCAGTCTTGCCCTGCTCGGCCAGGATGTACGTCCAGCCGTTCCAGTAGTTCGTCCAACTGTCGGACATTTTTTCAATCTTACCCGCTTCCTCTAGCGACTTCACCGTGGACATGCTGGCCAGGCCCTCGAACACGATGTGCGATTTGTTCGTGGTTTCGCGAAGCACGCCTGTGACGGTGTACAGGCCGATGTCACCCACCTGGATGGTTTGCCCTACCGGATTCTCTTCTTTGAAGAGTTTGTTGGCAGCCTTACGCGTAAGCACCACGGAATATGATTCCATCAACGCAGTGGCGGCATCGCCAAATTCCAGTTCATATTGAAACATTTCCAAAGCACCGGCATCAGCAAAATAACCCGCCAGCGGAATGTTCACATTCTGATTTTCAAATTCCAGCCAGCCATTGCCGAAACCCCGCCTGAAGCGAACGGCACTTTCAATACCTGTGTACCGTTCTGCCAATTCGGGGCCCACCGTCATCGGGCCGGAGCTGTTTTCCTGTTGCTCGATCACCACCCCTTTGTCATCCACGCCTATGGTGTTCACGCGATAGATGCGATCGCCATTCGTGTTGTGGCGGTCGTAGCTCATCTGGTCGGCCACCAGCATGATCAGCACCATACAAATGGACATGGCCACGGCCAGTCCGACAATGTTAATGAATGAAAAGAATCGATTGCGCATCAGGTTGCGCACAGTTGTCTTCAGGTAGTTGGTAAACATCCGTCTGGGTTTTGTAGGTGAGGAAGCTAATCAAACATCGCTCCGTAATGAACCGGGTTGAGTTTTCTGCAGGATTAAGGCAAAATCGCGTCTCAGATCGTGCCGAATCGCACACGGGCTGTTCAGCCGTGAACACTTCGCTTACTTCTGTTCACGCTTCACAATAAAGTAGTAGGTCAGGAATCCGATGGAAATGAAGGTGGCAAAGATACCGTACGGCAGGGTGGATTCACGGTCCACGCCTGTGTATTCCATCACAATCAGGGCAAGGCCACCAGAGAGAATAATCAAACCCCATTTCAACGCGGAGTATTTGTTCTCGGTTGACATGTTTTTGAAAATCGCCTGCGTGTCGTCATTTACATACCCCTTTTCAATCATGCGCTTCTTGAGATTGAAATCGGTCATTACTTTGGCGAACAGATAGATGGAGCCGCCCAGGCCTCCAAAGATGGATAGCGGCATCAGTACTTCAAACAGAGTCATGTGTATTGTTTTTTTGTTTGCGGGTAGGACACAGCAGCGATATCTGATGTTGCAGGTTGTGATTGATTTTTTGAGGATATGTTTGAGATAACAGCGAGCGTGAATAAAAAGTACTTTTTTTGCAACATACCCGAATACGAGAGCGTCTAATGGCCCAGATGTGCGCCCCCTAACCAACCGATGGACGATCGAGACCTGATATCCCGTGTTTTGGCGGGCGAAACAAGCGCATTTAAAATTTTGGTGGAACGACACCAGCGGTTAGTAGCGCATATAGTTGCACGCGTGGTGCAGCAACCCGAAGATCGGGAAGAGCTTTGCCAGGACGTGTTTGTGCGGGTGTACGAGAAACTGGACGAGTTCAGTTTTAAATCCAAGCTCAGCACCTGGATCGCCACCATCGCCTACCGTCACGCGATCAATCATCTGCGAAAGCAGAAGATGAAATGGAGTGAGCTGCCCGAAGACGACCGCTGGCAGGAACGGTGGGGCGTAACCGACACACCCGCGGAGGTGATGGAGGAAGCGCAAATGGAAGAAATGGTTCGGCATTGGATCGACCAATTACCCGCGCAGTATCGGGTGGTGTTAACGTTGTACCACCTCGAACATTTCGACTATCGCGAAATTGGAGCGGCCACCGGGATGCCGGAAGGGACAGTGAAGAATTATTTGTTTCGGGCGCGACAACTACTAAAAGAGAAAGTACTTTTACTTCAACGCAGGGAAGACAGATGAAATTACCAGAGCAAGAACAACAAGTCCACATCGAACACGGGCAGATACCCGCGACTCCGGAAGAACGCGCCTACCAGGTTGTTTTTCGAGGGATTCAGCGAGAACCGGATTTTCAGCTGCCGCCCGACTTTGCTTCTCGGGTGATGGCACGCGTGGGTTCTCGCCAACAAGCTTCGGCCCGGAGTGAGTGGATTTGGCTTGCAGTAGGAGCGGTGTTCTTTGTGGTGGTTGGTTTGATCTGTGTGTTGATCACGGGCTATCGTCCCAACCTCACGTTCCTTAGTCCGGTTAAGGGCCTGCTGCTGCTCGGGGCGCTGCTTAGCTTAGTTTTTCATAGTGTGGATCGCCTTTGGGTGCGGCCGGCGGGGCGGTAGTCGGTTTTCGGTCCCGGGTGCTCGAGATAATACAACTAAGCCTTCAGCCAACCATTTGAACTTGCCAGCCAAACCAGATGAACCATGTTTCGCGCACCCGTTTTTTCGATCACGTTTTTTCGATGTGTCTTTACGGTGTCCGAACTAATGAATAATCGTTCCGCCACTTCATCACTGCTAAAACCCTCGGCTAAGTGCCGAACGATCTCTTTTTCCCGGTTGGTGAATTGCGCATTGATCTTTTCCATATCGAAAACATTTTTGATGAGGTCGGTTCACTATTATTTACACGGCATGAAGCTTATTCAATTCCCAGCAGGTGCTTGATGCTGACGAATAGGCAGACCAAAACTACCGGTACGGAACAGGTCAGGGAATACCCACTCGTGGGGATTTTTTTAGAGGATGGAAGAAGGATTAGCTTCCGAAATCGTACTTACTTTCTATCGCGAAACGCAGCAATTCGCCCGGCCCTTTCAGGTTTAAAATTCGAATCATATTTTTTCGATGGGTCTCTACGGTAGTTTTTCCAATAAATAGTTCATTCGCGATCTCCTGATTGGTCTTTCCGATGGCGATCAACTTAAGTATTTCAATCTGGCGTTTGGAAAGAAGCCCCTTTGTACCGGTAGTTGTTCCCTCGGTTGGCAGCTTAATACTGGGATCAAAGTAGGTGCGGCCGGAGTAAACGGTTCTAACGGCCTCCAACAAATCCTGCAAGCTGGAATTCTTGAGCAAATAACCTCGGGCGCCCGCAGCAATCATTTGTTCAACCGCCTCATCCTGGTCAAACATGGTGAAAGCAATCACCCGAATAGTGGGGTTTGTTTTTAGCATTTGGCGGGTGGCTGCGATGCCGTCGAGAACGGGCATCCGGATGTCCGTAATCACCACATCTGGTTTTTTTCGCGCAACCATCTCGCAAAGCACTTTGCCATTGTTGGCATAGCCCACAAATTCAACATCCTCCGTGCGCTCCAACAACAGTTTAATCCCGTCAATCAGTGCATTGTGATCTTCAGCAATAACTACGCGGATCATTTTAGTGGAATATCGATGATAACGGAGGTTCCTTTGCCGGTGATTGACTCAATAGTTACACGGCCGCCAAGATTCTCCACCTTTTTTTGGATGGAATACAAGCCCATGCCCATGGTTGGCTTTAAGTTGGGAGCATCAAATCCCACCCCATTGTCCTCAATCATCAGGTTCACTGTATCTCCATGATGAGTTAAGTGAATGATCGCTTCACTAGCTTGGGCATGTTTAATGATGTTCGTAATCAACTCCTGAACGATTCTAAAAAGCATAATTTCCAGCGAGTTGTCAAGTCGACTGCTCATGCCATGGTCTTCAACTTCAATTGCTAATCGATCCAGTACTGAAACTTTGGCAGCAAACCCTTTCACAGCGGGCAGCAAGCCTTCATTTGGATTTACGCCCACATTACCCACATGTGCCATCGCGCGCACTTTTTGATACGCTTCGTTTAAGATCTCATCCGTTTTTTTCAAAAGGCTATTCTGATCGGGTGCGAGAAAATATTGCTGATTCATCAAACTATGAACGTGCAGTTTTACAGTTGCCAGCAGGCTTCCCAAATTATCATGCAGATCGCCCGCCATTCGTTGGCGTTCTTTTTCTTGTCCTTCCAGCATCGCATCAATGCCAAACACTTCCTGATCTTTCAGTGCTTTTTCCAATTTCATGGCCTGTACTTCTTTCTCTTTTGCCTGCATCCTGTTTTTTGTACGCAGGCTGGTAACAGCAAAATAACTGGCTACCAGAAGCAGCGCCAGTCCGGCTACGACCGAAATCAGCCAATTGCGATCCTGCCTCAAGCGTAGATTGGCATTTTCCTTTTCTTGCGTTTGAAGTTCAATATTCAACCGGTTCACTTCAATGGCGTTTCGTTGATAGTTCAACTCTACGTCCTCCATGTATCCTTTCCGGAGAAATGCATAGGCGGAGTCGTATTTGCCAATAGCGGCATAAAAGTAAGAGGCGTACAAGTCCAGGTCTGCGTTTTCCCGCAGGCTGTTGTTGGATTTGGTTTCGCGCCGGGCCCTTTCGTAGTTTCTCCGGGCCTGGTTAAAATTCTTTTTTTTGATTTCTAATTCACATAACTGCAGGTAGGCATTGAATCGCTGACTACGAAGAAATGGAACCGTTGTGGCTTGGTCAATCGCTTTGTTGAAATACGCAATTCCAGAATCAAAATCATTTGCGAGCCGAAAGCCCATGGCTTTTTCAAAAAATACGTACGCCAATAATGGACTACCGGGTGCAAGTTCTTTTTCGTAGAGATCCAATCGTTTGGCGAGCTCGTTATACTCCTTTTCGACCCCTTGCAGGTTTTTGGAATAAAACACCAATTTCAGCAATGTAAGCCACACTTGGTCTTCAAAATCTTCCTGTAGTTTTTCGAACTCGGCAAGGTGCGGTTGGAAGGAATCGCTGCGGTAAATCAGTTCGTTTTGATAATACTTGAAGAAAGCCAGTAAAGAGGTTTTTATCAAAGCAGGATCGGCTATCTCTTGTGCGATTTGATAGGCACTATAAAATTTTTTGTAGGCATTACTTTTCACGCCATCGTGAAACAAGCTCACGTACCCGGCATTAAGCGTTCGAATCCAGGTTAATCGGGTGGATGTTTCGGGTTGTTCGGTGTCCCGGATTTTGAAGGTGGATCTTTCACGCTGCCCTTCATAGTAGAGAATGTCGGCTAATTGCTGCATTTCAAAACGCATGGTTGGGTCCCGCACTGTTAAAGCCTGCCTTTTGGCGGCATCAAAATCCAACCGTTCCAGGCTAACCCAAAAAAGCCGCCCGGGCTCATTCTGTTGAGCCGGGGCGGTTACACAAATCGCAAAGAAAAGTATACTAAAAAATCGTTTCATTAAAAGCGCAAATTCGCAAAACCCTGCCTGCATCGTGTGCCCACGATGGAATGACTTTGGCCGGAGGATGCTGGAAATCCCGCCATCCCCTCTCGCAATTCGGACTTGAAAAAGTCCACTCCGTCTCGTTCAAAAAATTCAGAGTCAAACAGGGGTTCGGAAGGCGGTGGCACCCCAAGCGGGCCCGCCGGCCTACTTTGGTAGGAATTGAATGCGGGCATTGGGTGAACGGTTCGATTAAAGGTGAGGGCCAAAATATTTCCCTTCGCGACCGTGAGTGCTGGAGTAACCGTAACCGTTCGCTCCTGATCAATGCTGGCAGCAATCACACCAAAGTTAACGTCTTGTCCATTTATCTGTACATCTCCGGTAAACCCAATATTGATTTCGCCTTTGTAGTTAATCAGTCTTAACGTCACCGAGTTGACGATAAACGATGCGTCCGCTTCCTGCCCGTCAAACTTGGCATAAACGGCAAACAATGTTCCGTAGAGCTGAGACGCGTAAACAAAATGGTAAACGGGTTTGTCACCTGTGCCTTTATAGGCCAGATCAACAGTGGTGATGAGTTCAAGATCTTGTAAGGGTTGCATAGTTGTTTGGTTTAGTATGTAATCAAAAGTACATGAACTTGGCCGCGATCTGAATACCCCAAAAAGGGTATTTTGATTATCCAATCGGGGCCGCGCAGGATTAGTCTAGGAGATTGCGCCCATTTGCATTTTACAGTGGACTTGCCAGGCAGGTAAATTTCGGAGCCTCGCCGGTAAGCAATTCAACACCAGCGCACAAACAATTCTAGTGGGGAGCAAGGTTTTTTCCTAACTTGTTTCCAAATATTGCCACCATGAAAAATGCATTACTCGTATTCGCTTGCATACTTAGCGGCTACCTTTTTGCACAGGAGCGCCAGTTTCCAGTAGTGCCCAACTATGGCGGAGTTTTTCAAATTGACAATGCTGCGCTCCTTCCCGACCCCAAGTTGAAATACAACATCGTAATGGACATTGCGATGGCGAGCGAGAAGGCCGATGACCTCAACTTTGCGATTAACAACGTGGCGCGGTTGCTCAACCTGCATGCGCTG
>JBIIVI010000115.1:0-10386 GCA_044339555.1 Cyclobacteriaceae bacterium
TTCGGTAGCTTTTCGTTTTGTCATTTCTGAATCCAAAAGCATGTCTGTAACAAAAAACCATGTGAAAAAGTCCGCCACTTTCTAAAACCGTGGGCAGCGCCTGGCACTCATCGTTGCCGAGAACATCTGGAATTAGCAAAGTGCCATCTCTCTTCCAATCCACTAAGTTAACCGAGGTAGCCTGACTGATCTTATAGACCCGCTGAGGCTGCGGTTCTGTTTTATTGGTGATCCACCGCAGCCCGTAAATATACCACATGTAATACACACCAAGATATTTGCTAACAAAAGCATCGCCCACGAGGAAGGGTTCATGAAGATTTGCCGCAACAATCGGTCCATTGCCAAACTTCTCGAAGGTCCTGCCTCCATCGCGACTCTCTGCCAGTCCAATAGCAGCATCAGCCGAGGTCGATACCTTGCGGTTCCAGCCAGTTGTGAATGCAAGGATTCGGTCGTCTTCCTTAAAAGGGCTCAGTGGGAATATTCCATGTTCATCAAAACAACCAAGTTCACCGAGCCGAATAACCGGCTTTTCGGCAACACGTAAAATGTTCCGGAACGCTTTGTCAAAGTCAACATAGAAAACGTGACTGATGTACTTGCCAAGTTTATCCTTTTCACGCGAAGAAAAGAAAATCCGGACAAAATCATCAAAAACAATCGCTTGAGGTGACTGTGCATATTCATAACAATTGTTCGATAAGTTATGATCTCTGGGGTCAAAGATTTTTCCAATCTTGTTGAATTTCATGATGCTTGTTTGGTCGATTTCAACTTTGCCAACCCAAATCCTGTTTTCCCAAACCCATTGCCCTGATAAAACATATAGAGAGAACCATCCAATTCAAACACGTGCGGGTAACTGATCATTTCAGAATCCCACCCAGATTCGGACACGGTTATTCCTGCTTTCTCATCCTGACGTTTCCACGTCAATAAATCACTTGACTCGGCATAGCCGATTCTGTAACCCTTTTCGCCCGACCGATACCCAATACCATGTCGATAAGAAAAAAGCATATGAAATCGGCCGTTGTAAAAAAATACTTCGGGGCTTGCTTGGCACTCGTTTGGGTCAATCACATCCGGAACAAGATCGCTACCGGATTTCACCCAATTCACCCCGTCATCGGACTGCGCAACACGAATTTTATATACCGGCTCCGGTTGCCCGTCATTTGGGAGCCATCTACGCCCAACAGCATACCACAGATACCACCGGTCGCTTATCCGTTTTATTCTTGGGCTGCCAACCAGAAATGGCTCATCTGGCGAAAACGAAAGTACAGGGCCCTGACCTAATTTTACAAAACTAGCCCCATCGTCCTTACTCACGGCAAGTCCGATGGAACAGTTGAAGGGCACCGACTCGCAGCGCGACCAACCGCAATAGTACAAGCGAAGCTCTGTCCCAAACCGAATGGCGGATGCCGGATTCGTGCCAAACTCATCGAAACTACCCAAATCGCCCAGCGGTAGCAATGGTTCTCTCGCAGTGCGAATCACCTTGAATAAATCGTTGCGGTCAAGATCAATAAAGGTAAGGTAACTCACTGGCAGATTATCTTTTCGCTCTGGCCTACAGGAAAAGAAAACCCTAACAAAATTATCAAAAATCACAGCCGTGGGTGACTGACCATACTCTCTCATCCATGGCCCACCGCTCGTTTGTGTGGGATCAAAAACACGCCCTAGCTTCTCCCAAACGAACATACTCAAAAAGCAGTTTGTTGAGAATTCAGTAAGCACTCAATAGCGTCAACATCAAAAACGGGGATTCCCAATTTTGTGCTCACTTCGAGCCGGTCAAAAAAATAGTTATCAATGAAAATGGCACCTTCCGGTTCGATGTAATTCACTTTTGCATCATTTTCACCGATCTGATTAATCTCTTCAAAAAGCCCTGGATGGATAAAAAATTCATGTAGCGACTTACGAATATCAAACTTATGCTTTGTAAGCAAGATCACCCTTTTACCAAGTAGCCGACATTGATATAAAAATACCATAGCGAGAGCATTCACGCGGCCATCAATAATAATTGTATCATCAAAATCTATGTAAACTCGATCATACGCGAGTTCCAGCCGATACCTGTTGGCAAGACATCTGTCGAGTTCTACCTTTGGCTGGTTCACCAACACCTCAACATCTATTTCCATGGCATCGAAAAGACTTAACAAGGCAAAGTTAATACCGCTTTGTCTAAACAAACCCATTGTACTGGCAATGCGCGGTGCAAATTCCAGCAGTTTATAATTTCCGACTTTGTCTCTTTTGACTTGGAAAAACCAAGCACCGCGAAACCCCATTTCCGCGTTCAGCGTGCGGGCAATTCCTTTGATCTCTTCCGTCAAAGGCATGGAGAAAGTATTGAACGAAATTCCGATCTCGATCCTTTGGCGTTTTCTTGGTCCAATGAAGAGTAGACGACCTTTCCTGTCAGTAAAGCAATCTACGCTCAATTCATCTCCCGGAAGGTATTCGCAAGCAATAAGATTTGGATTGCTTGCTGTAAGTTGCTGAAGTTGGTCAAGGGTATGAACTAGGGAGGTACCTTTGCCGCCCTGCCCCTCATTCGGCTTCAAAAAAACGGGAAACTCTGCTGCTTGAAAAGGCGGTCGGTAGGTTCGAATCACAAAATCAAAACCTTCAAAATACTGATAAATCTCCTGCTTCCGCCGGGCGATGCGGGCAACGCGGGCACTGGAGGTTATGACTTTTGCGACGAGGCTTTCTTGATGCTCGGCAAGAAACAACACAATCGAATCATGGGTTGGAAAAACAAAGTCAATAGAAAAATCGGTTAGTGCCTGGTTGAACTTCTCCAAAAAATCCGGCCGGTCTATATAAAAATCACCTTCCTTGTAATGCCTTTCGTCATATACAAAACGGGCGTGGTCAGCCTTTCCAGAGATACCAAACAACTCTACATGCAAATTGTAACGAAGGGACCTATGAATCTCTAGGCCGATTTCTGAACCTGCTGGGAATACAGCAACTCTAACTCGCTTCATGCAATTACAAGGATCGAATTTCCTCCTTACTCAATCTCTGCTAACATGGCGCAAGAAAGCTCGGGATAATCAATACCTACCTTGCACAAGGAATCAATAATGGCTGGAGCAAAATTTAATGACAGCATTTGTCGTGTGGTAAATGGTTTCAAATAGATTCCCTCTAATCGATTGATTTTATATCCCGCTCCAACCAGTTCTTGTTTGAATGTGGCTGCGGTGTAGTACCGCTGATGACCGAGTAAGCGATCATTATCGGACAACTCAGTAATATCAGGTAACATACCGGCCAAATTTCCCAACCGGCGATTAAGGACCTCGGCGTTGGGAACCGAAACAAACATTTTCCCGGTAGGTTTGAGGAACTTCCGGTACATGCCGAGTATCTGAGCGGGATGGTCAATATGTTCAAGAATAAATCCAAGATTCACCACGTCAAAGCGTTCGTCAGAATCGAAGTTCTCGAAAAAAGTCTCTACAATATGTGCGCGTGAGGAGGGGTGAGTTTGTCGGAAATTAGCAATTACAGCCGGAGACCCATCCAGCACAACATAACGTTGAAAATGTTTTGAAAAAATCTCAGTAGTTATTCCGTGCCCAAGGCCAAGTTCCAACATGGATTTTGCATTCTTGGTGTGTTCAATTACACGGTGCGGGTACCACTTCAAAATGATTTCATTATCGAAATCATATACGTTATCCCCCTGATACGCCTTAACATACGAGTCTAACTGATTTTTCATAGGTTAAATTAGAGTATATTTTGATAAATAAGAACGTACTTGTTCTTTTGAATTAAACATTAACACATCCAGTATCGAGAGATTCGGCACAAATAGATTATTGAATTGAGGGTAATGTATTTGATCCATCTGAATAAATTTCAGGTGGATTTTTGACTGCAAAAATCGTTCGTACGCGTATAACTCGCGGCCACCAATAGCGTTGATGTAAACGTCTGCATTGAGTTTGGACGCAATTGCTAATACACGGTTCTCTCCTTTCAGTGTATGATCTACATTGAGCGTTGAAGAAACGATCATTTGAGTTTGGATTTCAAGGTAATTTCTGACCTGCTGAAGGGCCTCAAACAGAAATGCGAATAGATTTCTTTCAGGGATTTTCATCACTTCTTGAAAAAGCTGAAAAACTTCATTGAAATATGGCGCCTTTTTATAAGCCCCATGTACCCTTCTTATCAGTTTTTCACGCTCTTTATCGAACTCGTCCGACAGATAACGGTGATCCACATTAAGATAGTCTGAGTCTTTCTTCAACGGAAGAGTAAACATCTCATCCCGACCATTTACAAGTATCCGATTTCTATTTATCCAACCTTTTTTTGAATATTCAATGTTGTCGTAAATCACAAAAATATCCACAGCCGCCAGAAGCTGAAAGTATCCCAAATAGGGAAAAAAATAAGGCTGCATAATGGCAACGCGTGTCATGAATGTCGCCAAACTCTCAAAACGATGCGAGCAACTAAATCCTGTTCTTCAGTCGAAAGCCCAAAATAAAGAGGCAGACAAAGCACCCGCCGGGCCATCTGCCAGCTGATGCTTTGCGGAGGTAAGGAATCCAAACGAAATAGATTCACCGAGTCAAGACTTGGATAAAAATAACGTCGCGGAAAAATCCGGTGAGCCTCCAACTGTAATTGCGCCTGAACAAGCGTTGGCTCGTCTTCAAAAAAGAATGGATAGTACGCATAGTTAAAGGATGATTTATCTTGAACACGGAGAGTTTTGCGATTGACGTCCCGAAACCAGTTGTCGTAGTATGCGCTTTGTTCCGCACGCGACTTGAGAATTTGATTCACCCATGGCAAGTTCGCCAAACCCATTGCCGCATGAAACTCCGAATTCTTGCCGTTAATACCGACTTCGGCAAAGTCCGTCGGGCCGTTGTGACCAAAGTTGCGCAAGAATGCCATTTTTTTAAGTAGCTCTGCATCGCGGGTAAAAACCGCGCCTCCCTCGATGGTGTGAAACAACTTGGTAGCGTGAAAACTGGTGGTTGAAATATCACCGTAGTTGAAGACAGACTCTCCCCTGTAAGTGGTACCAAAGGCGTGCGCCGCATCGTAAATTACTTTGAGGTGATGCTTCTTGGCAATGGCCTCTAGTGCATCGATGTCGCAGGGGTTACCATAAACATGCGTGGCCAGAATGGCGGTGGTGTTTTCGGTAATGGCCTCCTCAACTTTCTGGGGATCAATGGTGAGGGTATGTTCATCGATGTCTACAAACACGGGCCTGCAGCCTTCCCACAAGATACTGCTGGTGGTGGCCACGTAGCTAAATGGTGTGGTGATGATTTCGCCCCGTAGGTTTAACGCCTTAATGGCCAGTTGCAGCGCAATGGTGCCGTTGGTGAGGAATAACAGGTGCGGAACCTGCAGATATTCCTTTAGTTTAAGTTCCAGTTCATTAACGAGCGGGCCGTTATTGGTTAGCCAGTTTCGTTGCCAGATGCCGCGCAGATACGCTTGGTACTCTTCAATGGGCGGTAAAAATGGTTTGGTTACGGGGATCATCGTCTTTTCCACAATATTTGCCGGGCCTCCACGAACGCATCGAAACTCCAGACGGCAGCAATTGCCAAATAAAGAGCCATTACCACGAAGCTGACGATAATGATGTGCCAAAAATCACCGACTCCAAGAGGTTGGATGGTTTGTTTAAAAAAGAAATCGGTGGCCTTACAACAGCTAGCTGCCAGTGCAAGTATCGGCACCAAATCCTTCAACTGCGTACTCATGGAGTAGCCAATAAGCCGCCCCGAATAAAATCCGTTGATATAAAGGGCCAGGCCACTGAAAACCACCTGCCCCCAAATAAGGCCTTTTATTCCAAAAGGTAAGCTGCCTAAAATCACAATCAAACCTAAAATCTTTTTAATTACCTCAAGCCTGAGAAACAGATCACTTCGCCCATTCACTTTAAGGATGTTGAGATTATAAGAATGTAATGGATATAACACGCCCGCGAGGCAAAGAATTTGAAAAATCGGCACAGCCGGAAGCCATTTTTCGGTATAAACTAACCTAAAAAACTGTTCTCCTAATACTATGCCAAGCCCCATGACCGGTGCGAGCCAAAACAAAACCTGCTGCATGAGTTTCTTATAAGCGGCGCGAAGGCGCATCGTGTCTTCCTTGATTTCGGAAAATAAAGGTAAGGTAACCTTGTTTAGTGCCAAACTAAGGTTGGTTACGGGGAGCTGTTTGGTTGTATTGGCGCGCGTGTAAAAGCCTAAATCGGCGGCGGTGAAGTATTTGCCAATTATCAAGTTGTACAACTGTTGGAACAGGGTATCGAGTATCCCAGCTAGAGTAAGTTTGTACCCGAAACGAAAATGGAACTTTGCTATCGCCAAATCGATCCTGCCGGTTGGTTTCCAGGGAAAACGAATCCACAACTGCAAAGCCGCTAGCACCGCCTGGGAAAGGTGTTGGGCCACAATACTCCAAACGCCGCACCCCGCCCAAGCGAGTCCTATGCCCAGGCAGCCACTAAACAATACCGATGGAATCTGAACAGTTAGCTGTTCCTTAAATCGCATGGATTTTGTTAGTCGTGTGTACTGAATTGACGCCAGTGCATTGAATACGATACGAAGCGCCATCACCCTAACGATCGATGAAAGTTCCAGTTGATTAAAAAACAAAGCAATCGAAGGAGCGAGGAGAAAGAGAAGCAGATATAGCGCGATGCTCAGAACCAAATTGATTGCAAAAACCGAGTTGAAATCGTTTTCTGTTGGTGCCGACATCCGAACCAGCGAAGTAGCCATTCCGGAATCTTTCAGCGAATCGGCCACTGCGATAAAAACGCCCACCATAGCAACAAGTCCAAATTCGGTTGGAACCAACAAGCGCGCCATCATTACTGAAACCAAAAAAGTTATGAATTGCGAGCTAAATTTCTCGGCAAAGACCCAAAATAATCCCGCAATGGCTTTTTGCCGTACCGATTTCATTACTACTTGTTCGTGCCGTTAATCCGAGTAATAACCCGAGCCCGTATTCTTTCTCTTCTTGGAGGAATAGCTATAGCCGTAGCCATATCCATAGCCATAGGAATCGTACCCATACCCCATGCCCGACCGCCGGAGATCGTTGAACACGATGCTGGCATATGGCAGTTGCCCGTGATCCACAAAATCCTGCAAGGCGTGGAGCGCCTCGCGCGGGGTAAAATTCTGGCGCACGACGTAGAGCACGTGGTCCACCAGTGGCGCGAGCACTAACGCATCCGTCACAAAGCCCAGCGGTGGCGTATCCAGAATGATCACCTCAAATTGTTCCAGCAACTGTTGCATCAAGGCCTTCATTTCAGGCTTGAGCAACAATTCGCTGGGGTTGGGGGGCGTGGCGCCGCCAGGTAACAGGAATAAATTGGGCGTGGTTGAAGATTGGATGATCGCATCAATAGCGACCATCCCCGACAAATACTGGCTTAATCCCTGCTCGTTGCGGAGCTGGAGTTCTTCAAACAACTTGGGCCGCCGCAAGTCTGCGCCAATCACCAACGTGCGCTTGCCGGAGAGCGCAAATACAGAGGCAAGGTTAAGCGAAGTGAACGATTTTCCCTCGCCGGGAATGGACGAAGTTACTAAAAATACCTGCCGGTCTTTCTTGCCGGTATAATAGTTCAGGTTGGACCTTAGCGCCCGGAAAGACTCCGCGAGCCCAGACTTGGGCTTGGTCAGCACCACCAACGGATCGCTAACGGGATTGTGCCCGATGCCGCCGAGGATCGTAAGGTTGGTTACCTGCTCAATGTCCTCGCGCGATTGGATTTTGTTGTTTAATAATTCGGCCAACAGAAAACCGATAAAGGGCAGCAACAAACCGACCCCGAGGGCGATTCCGTAATTCTGCAGGGGCTTGGGCGTAATGGCCCCCCCCGCTACCGGGGGATTCACCACCACGATATCCGAAGTGGTGGAGGCCTCCGAGAGCCCGGCTTCCGCGCGTTTTTGAAGCAGAAACAGGTAGAGGGTTTCTTTGAGGGCATAATTCCGTTGGATGTCGATCAACTCCCGCTCGGTAGTGGGCAGCGATTGCAACTGCTTTTCCACAAGGCCGATTTGTTGATCCATAAAACGCTGGTTGATCTGCCGCGTGACGCGTGCATTGGCAATGGCCTTGAGAATATCCTGCTTGATGAACTGGATGCGGTTGAGCTTGTTCACCAGCGCAGGATTGTCCTGGGTGAGGTCTGCACCTTTTTTCTGGTTGGAGCGGTACAGATTCACCTGCTCTTGTTCTTCCAGGAGTTTGGTGATCAACTCGGCCAGCACGGGATCATCCACTCCCACACTGGCCGGCGTGAAGATGCCTTCGTACTGGTCATTCTTCAGCAACTCGCTCACGTATTGATTGTAATTCTCAGTAAGCTGGTACTTGAATTTCTGTTCCTCAAACGAGAGCAACCGCGCATACAACCGCTCCGTTTCACCCTTTAGGTTCGTGGTGATATTCTTGCGCTTGAATGCCTCCACCTGACTTTCGTACTGGCGCAGGGAATCTCCGGTAACCACCAACTGGCGGTCGAGAAAACCAATGGCCAGCTTTGATTCCCGGGTCTTTTTCTCCACATCGTAGGCCTGGTACCGCTCAATAAACTTCTTTAGAAAATCGATCTCCTTCCCGGCTACTGGTCCCTGGATTTCAAGATCCACCACGGAGGCGCCCTGTTGGGCCCACGAGATTTTCAGCCGGTTGGAATAGGATTGTGCCAACCGGAACGGATCGTTAAAAACGACTTTAAACCGTTGATCTACGATGGCAGAGAGGTCTCCCCGCCGCACCACCACCAGCCGGTAGCCGTTTACCGCAAGCGTATCGCCATACACCAAATCATGAAACCGGCTGGCCTGCGCGGGGTCATCGTCCAGTCCCGGATACGACACCTCGAACCGGTTTCCGCTCCGCGCCGTAAAGTACAAGGGCTTTCCTGCTGCACCCCCCACCCGGTAAAACGCCACCGGGAAGTCGGCATCGTACTGCTCGGTGGTTTTGATATCCCCTTCCCGGAAGATGGCCACATCAAAATGCAGTTGTTCCACCACCTCTTGCAGCAACGGGTAGGATTTCATGATGAAGATTTCGTTGTAGTGATTGCGGTAAGGGTTCACTAACTCATTATTGTACAAAAACTTTGCCCCGAGGTTTTCTTCATTTTCTTTGATGATGATGGAGGCTGTTACGGGGAAAATACGCGTGGCGTACCGGTTGTACACGTAAGCAACCGCCAGGGCAGCGAACAAGGAAAGCACAATGAGATACCAAAACCGCAGCGCGCGGGCCAACACGCGGCGGAAGTTGACGGGCGAACCGGAAGCCCAGGCTGTGGCGGGCCCTGCTTCCGATGCGAACTCAGGAGCATTGCTGGCCATCGGTTAGTTGTTTGATAAAGCGAGGATCAACAACACAAACGAACTCGTGGCAGTAAGTACCCCCAGGTTCTGCAAAAAATACCGACGGAACGGGCGTTGTTTCAGTGGCGGAACAATGATGACATCATTTTGCTGAACAAAGTAGAAGGGCGATTCGATAAATCTTTCATCCAGTAAATCCACGTAGTGGATTTCGGATTGCTCCCCTTTTTGACGCACCACCTTTACGAGGCTGCGGTCAGCCAACTCCGAAAACCCACCAGCCATGCCGATGGCCTCCATCATGGTTAGACGCGGGTTCATAGCAATTACTACCTGCTCGCGTAGCACTTCTCCCAAAACCGTGTAACGGAAGTTTAGCATCCGGACCCGAACCACCACGTCCGGAACATAGCGCGCAGCAATGGCACGCAACGTCTTTTCCGCTTCAAAGATGGTTTGCCCGGAGAGGCTGATCTTCCCGAGAACCGGGTATTCAATATAGCCCTCGGTATCCACAAAAATCCCGGCCAGCGCCATCATGCCAGCCTGCATGCCTCCGCCTCGCATTTGGGGAGACAGCTTGGTCAAAAAATTGAATTGATCGGTATCGTCCGTGAGGGTCTCAAACTGAATGTTCAGCATGTCCAGCGGCTGGATGCGGTATTCGGTAAACGTCATATCATGCCGGCGCAGCACGGAATCTCGCGGAATGGCATCGCGGTCTTTCAGGTCATCCTGTTGGAGATACACCAACTTGCGGTTAGGAACACAAGCAGTGAATAGTGCCAACGCCACGAACCCTGCAGTACGAATACAGCGGGAAAAGTTGAAAAAGTTGCTCACCAGTCTCAGAAACAAGCTCAAAACCCCCAAATATACGCATTGTGGGAGGAAAGTAACTTGGTAGTTCTGAATTAGCTACGAGCCCCAGCTTCGAGCGGCAAGGCTGGTTAGGCCGTGGGTTGCTGGTTGCTAG
>JBIIVI010000116.1:0-10329 GCA_044339555.1 Cyclobacteriaceae bacterium
GAAAAACAGGCCGCCCAGTATCAGCAGAAACAAAACGGGTGTCCAGATATTCGTGGCCAGGTTGCTGATGGATTCACTCATGAATTTTTGGAAAGGCGCAAAATAGGTAAAATAGCGTTAGCGATAGGGGGCCTTGTGCGAGTGGGGCATCCACGTACATAAGAGGTACAGCAGCCGCGCAGCCACCATCGCATCCCAGGGTTCGGCACCGGCTTCCACTAAATCGGCCCCGATAATCTTTCGACCGGAGCGCACCAGTTGTTTGATCAGGTAGGTGATTTCTTCAAACCGGAATCCACCCGGCACCGGAGTGCCGGTGTTGGGGCACAGCGCGGGGTCAAGTCCGTCTACATCCAGCGAAATATAAACTTCGTCCGGCAGGGCGCTGATGATTGCTTCTACTTGCCGGGCCCATGTAGCTCCCTCGAACTGATCTTCGCGTAAGTCGTGATAAAAGAAAGTGGCAATGCGGCCGTTGGCATTGCGAATGCGTTCGCTCTCTTCTTCGCAGTAGTCGCGCACACCTACCTGTACAATTTTGCTGATGCCCTCCATGCGCCACGCGTGGTAGAACGCAGATCCGTGGGAATACGTGTACCCTTCGTAAGCTTTGCGCAGATCGGCATGGGCATCGATGTGTAACACGCCGAAGCTGCGGTACTTTTTTTCGATTGCCCGCCAGTAACCAAGGGGCGTGCTGTGGTCGCCACCGAGCAAGACTACGCGCTTGTCGGAATTCAACCACTTGGTAGTTTGGGTTTCGATGAAAACGTGCAACTGTTCGCACGACTTGTTGACGAGATCAGCTACCAGCTTTTGGACATCGCCTTGGGCGGAGCGGTTGGCTACGATTAGTTTGCGTAGCCGATCACTTTCTTGCAGCAGTCCGGGTGACGGATCTTGAAAAGCAATTTTTGTTTTCCAAACATTCACGATGTCCGGATCAAATAAATCAATTTGTTGCGAGGCTTCTACGATGGCGGGGATACAGCGCGCAGTGCCACTTCGGTACGATACGGTGGCTTCCCACGGCACCGGAAAAACCAGCACCTCGGCGTCCTCAGTTGTGTAGGGCAATCCAAAAAGCTGACCGACCAATCCCGGGCCGTTGGGGTCGAATGGTGGTTTCACAACTGTCAAGGTTGAAAAGTACTGTGCCACTTGCCGCTGCCTTCGCGCAGTTCGGGCCATTGCGGCAATTGAAATTCAATGCGTAGTAATCCGGCGGGCTGCAAGGCCGTGGATACTTTCGTCAGCCACTCGCCTAAGTAGCTGATGCCAGGATTATGCGCCACTACCAGCACTTCGGTGAAGTCGGGATGGATCTGCTGCAAGGCTTGATAGAGTTGCAACACCGATCCATGGTAGACGGTTGCTTCCTGAATGATTTCACTTTGCGGATAATGGATGGAATCGGCTACGATTTTTGCAGTAGATAAGGTGCGCAGCGAAGGTGATGCGATGATCAGTTGGGGCTTCCAGCGGTTTTGCTTTAGGTGTGTGCCTACGTGAACAGCTTGTTGAATGCCGCGCTCGGTTAATGGGCGATCGAAATCGTTTTGCACGGTTAGTTTTTCGGCCGTTTCCGCATGACGCAAAAGAAGAAGATGGCGAATCATACGCACAAAAGTAGCGTGAACAAACCATTCTGTTTTAGTTTTCACCACTTTCCAGTAACCAGTTGATTATCACACCGCGAACCCATCGAACCCGAAGGCAATTACCAG
Organism: Cyclobacteriaceae bacterium; assembly: GCA_044339555.1. Classification (GTDB taxonomy): domain Bacteria; phylum Bacteroidota; class Bacteroidia; order Cytophagales; family Cyclobacteriaceae; genus ELB16-189. The sequence goes on from JBIIVI010000116.1 coordinate 1,728, forward strand.
CGCGTTTTGGTGCAGCGAAATTTGACATCTTAAAAAATTCCGATATTTGGCCACTTCGTTTTCGAAATTATGGCAAAGAATCTTGTGATTGTGGAGTCTCCGGCAAAGGCCAAAACCATTGAAGGGTACCTTGGAAAGGAATTTAAGGTAGCCTCCAGCATGGGCCACATCCGCGATTTGCCTAAGGGGAACAAGGCCATCGATATTGAGAACGATTACGAGCCTACGTACGAAGTAAGTCCGGAGAAAAAAGAAGTGATCGGCAAACTTCGCAAGCTGGCCGAAGACGCCGAGATGGTGTACCTGGCGAGCGATGAAGACCGCGAAGGGGAGGCCATTTCCTGGCACTTAAAAGAAGTGTTGGAATTGAAAGACAAGAAAATCCGCAGAATCGTATTCACCGAAATTACCAAGAACGCTATTTTGAATGCGATCAAAAATCCACGTGGCATCGACATGGATTTGGTGAATGCGCAGCAGGCACGCCGTGTGCTCGATCGGTTGGTGGGCTTTCATCTGTCGCCCGTACTCTGGAAGAAAATTAAGACGGGTCTCTCGGCCGGCCGGGTTCAGTCCGTAGCAGTGCGTTTGGTGGTGGAGCGCGAACGCGAAATTGAGAAGTTTGATGTGAAGTCCGCTTTTCGCGTGGTGGCGATATTCGATTTAGGCAAGGGCAAATACCTCACGGCCGAACTGCCGGAGAAATTCAACACAGAAAAAGAAGCGCAAGCGTTTTTGGAATCGTGCAAAGGTGCCAGCTTTACCATTGGCGACTTGCAGAAGAAGCCCGCGAAAAAATCACCTGCCCCGCCTTTTACCACATCAACATTACAACAAGAAGCCAGCCGCAAGCTCAGCATGTCGGTATCGCAAACGATGATGGTGGCACAGAAGCTGTACGAAGCTGGTAAGATCTCCTACATGCGTACGGACTCGGTTAACCTGTCGGACGAAGCAGTAAATGGAGCGGTGAAACAGATTCAATCCGCCTACGGCAAAGACTTTGTTCAAACGCGTAGATATAAAACAAAATCCTCCGGTGCGCAGGAAGCCCACGAAGCCATTCGGCCTACCGACTTCTCGTTGATGGAAGCGGGCATGGACCGCCAGGCGCAACGCTTGTACGAGTTGATTTGGAAAAGAGCGATTGCTTCACAAATGGCAGATGCTGAGTTGGAGCGAACAACTGCTACTATATCGATCTCCGGCAGTCCGCGTACGCTAGTGGCAAGTGGCGAAGTAGTGACCTTCGAGGGTTTTCTGAAGGTGTACATGGAGTCCAAAGACGAAGATGAAGATGAGGAAAGCAGCAAGGTGCTGCCGCCACTTAAAGTGGGACAAGATCTGAACCTCAAGGAGCTTACCGCCACGCAAACTTTTTCGCGCCATCCGGCCCGCTACACGGAAGCTTCATTAGTAAAGAAGTTGGAAGAGCTCGGAATTGGCCGACCTTCTACGTATGCGCCCACCATCTCCACGGTGCAAAAACGCGGCTATGTGGTGAAGGAAGCACGCGAAGGCAAGGAACGCGCTTATCAGGTGCTGTCGCTGGCCGACAACAAGATTCAGAAAAAGACCGAAACCGAAATTACCGGAGCGGAGAAAAATAAATTGTTTCCAACCAACACCGCGATGGTGGTGAATGATTTCTTGATTGAACACTTTCCGGACATCACCAACTATTCGTTCACGGCCGAGATTGAACAGGAGTTTGATGAAATTGCCAACGGCAAGTTGGAGTGGCACAAAATGATTGATGGCTTCTATAAGCCATTCAAGAAAACAGTAACGAAAACTGAGAAAGTAGAGCGGTCATCCGTCCAGAATAAGAGTCGTGAGTTGGGTACGGATGCGAAAACGGGAAAGAAAGTGTATGCCAAACTCGGTCGCTTTGGTGCGTATGTACAAATAGGCGAAAATCCTGAAGACGGATCTACGGAAAAGCCAAAATATGCGAGTCTTCGCACCGGCCAATTTTTGGAAAGCCTCACGATGGCGGATGCCATGGAGCTTTTCAAGATGCCACGCGAACTCGGTAATTTTGAGGAGACCCCAGTGGCGGTGAACATTGGTCGATTTGGGCCTTATGTGTTGCACGACAAGAAGTATGTGTCCATTCCCAAAGAAGATGATCCGTATGCCATCACATTGGAGCGTGCGGTTGAGCTGATTCAGAACAAGCGCGTGGCCGATGCGAACAAAACTATTAAGTTGTTCCCGGAAAATCCGGATGTTCAAGTGCTCAACGGCCGTTTTGGGCCGTACATCAAAGCGGGCAAGAAGAATGTGAAAATCCCGAAAGGCAAAGAACCCAAAGAGCTGACGTTGGAAGAGTGCCTTACGTTGGCAGAAAACGCCCCGGAAAAGCGCGGCCGCTTTGTTCGTAAGAAAGCTGCTTCGTAGCACTTCAACATTTCCATTTTAAAATTGGAAATTTCTTACCAGTTTCCGGTAAGAAATGAATTCATTTTGAGTTTGCCTTTGGCCAGGTCAATCTAGATGGATGATCGTGCTTTGGTAATTTCGTGGAGACTCTATTCGTTAACAAAACACATATGAAACAAAAGCTTCTGGTGATTTGCCTGTGGGCGATAATGGCGCAGGCAGTTGCCCAACCCCTTACCCAATTCCTCAGTCACCCGATTGCCTCGCACTTCGCGGCAACGGCTGATGGTACACGCATTGCCTGGGTGGTCAACCACCTCGGCATGCGGAACATCTATTTTCAGGAAAACGGTGGGCCGGTTGTAGCCCTTACCCGCTATGCGGCCGATGATGGTCAGGAACTGAGCGATCTGGTGTTTGCTCCGGATGGCACGCATCTTTTGTTTGTACGGGGTGGCGCGCCCAACCGTGTGGGACAGCTACCCAACCCGGCCAGTCTGGCAGAGGGCGTTGAGCAAGCGATCTGGGCGGTGGAGGTAAAGGCGGGTTCGGCACCTCGAAAAATTGCGAAAGGGCAACGGCCGGTTTTTTTGAGTGATGGCAAGAAAATCATTTTCCAGGTAGGTGGGCAGATTCATACCGTGGTGTGGGGCGAGGGCGAAGTGCCCTGGCCGTTGTTTCAGGCACGCGGCTCCAACCAAATGGCAGGTCTTTCGCCCGATGGCAAGCAGTTGGCGTTTGTAAGCAATCGGGGCGATCATTCGTTCGTTGGCGTGTATCGCTTCGATACGCACACGGTGCGGTGGATGGCACCCGAGGTAGGTCGTGATCAACACCCGGTGTGGTCGGCCGATGGCACGCAGTTGGCGTTTATTCGACAGCCTGGTTTAAAAGCGGGTGAGTTGGTGAATATTCTGGGCGGCACGCCTTTCTCGATTTGGGTGGCCGATGTAGCTAGTGCCGCTGCCCGTAAGGTTTGGCAATCCCCTGCTGATGATGGGGGATTTTCACAAACCTACCCCAGCCCTGCACTCAGTTGGAGTAAGGCTGGCCGCTTGTTGTTCTTCTCGGAACACACCGGCTGGATGCATGTGTTTTCGATGAATCCGGACGGTTCGGATGTGAAGGACCTAACTCCGGGCGATGGGGAAGTAGAAAGTTTTTCGCTGACAGCGGATGGCCGCACGGTTTATTTTGACGGAAATCGTACGGATATCGACCGAAGACACATTTGGAAGAACGATGTGCGTGGCGGCAACCCGGTGGCGGTTACTCAGGGCCTCCACATCGAAATGTATCCACAATCGGTCGGTAATCAGTTGTATGCGTTTCAATCCGGAGCGAATTTCTCGAAAACGCTGATCCGCATCCGCGAAAGCGAAAAAGCTGTAGAAAAAATTCAACCTCCTTTACCGGTTGATTTCAATGCTGCAGCTTTTGTGACACCTCAGCAGGTAATTTTAAAGGCGGCCGACGGCACCGCGGTGCATGCGCAACTGTTTATGAAGCCCGGCGCAAAGTCAAAAATGCCTGGGATTGTGTTCATGCACGGTGGACCGATTCGCCAGATGCTGCTGGGTTTTCACTACAGCGATTACTACATCAACACGTATGCGTTCAATCAATATCTCGCCAGTCAGGGGTATGCAGTGATTTCCGTAAACTTCCGATGCGGGATCGGCTACGGGAAGGATTTTCGCAGGGTCGCGAACTCGGGGCCGCGTGGCGCGAGCGAGTATCAAGATGTTGTGGCCGCGGCCAAATACCTTCAAGCGTTGCCCGACGTAAACGCCGATAAGATTGGTTTATGGGGCGGCTCGTATGGCGGGTACTTAACTGCAATGGGCTTGGCGCGCAGTCCAGAAATTTTTAAGGCTGGCGTGGATCTTCACGGAGTACACGACTGGGCCTTTCGCGCGCGGGAGTTTTCGCCTGGTGGCGGATGGGGAATTACACAAGACCTGATGGCCGTGGCGTATCAATCTTCGCCCATTTCTGATTTATCGAAATGGAAAGCGCCGGTGTTGATTGTGCATGGCGATGACGACCGCAACGTACTCTTTCAGCAAAGCACCGACCTGGCCGAGAAACTACGCGACCGCCAGGTGCCCGTGGAGTTGCTTATTCTACCGGACGAAGTGCATGGCTTCTTACGCTATGATAGTTGGAAGCAAGTGTTTGAACGAGCCAAACAGTTTTTTGACGTTCATTTGAAGTAGCATCCAGGAAATCGCCATCAACCAAACAGATCCAACCGTATGATAGTTTGCCTGACGATTTACTGTGACCACTAAAAAACGACTATTAACAGATGAAACGACTTGTTGTGCTTTCCGGGGCGGGCATCAGTTCCGAAAGCGGCCTGAAAACCTTTCGCGATTCCGGTGGCTTGTGGGAGGGGTACCGCGTGGAAGATGTGGCCACCCCCGAGGCGTGGCGTAAGAACCGTGCCTTGGTGCTTCAGTTTTACAACGAGCGGAGAAAGGCTGCGTTGGAAGCGAAACCGAATCGCGCACACGAGGTGCTGGCGGAGTTACAGACACACTTTCGAGTGACCATTGTTACGCAAAACGTGGATGATCTGCACGAGCGGGCGGGATCAAAACATGTAATTCACTTGCACGGAAGTTTGTTTGAGTCGCGGAGCACGCTTGACCCCGCGTTGGTGTATCCGATTCAAGGTTGGGAACTGAATGAGGGCGACAAATGTGAAAAGGGTTCGCAGTTGCGGCCCAACATTGTGTGGTTCGGTGAGGCCGTTCCGAAAATGGAAGAGGCCGCTGCGTATGCTGCCGAAGCGGAAATCTTTGTCGTGGTGGGAACTTCCATGGTGGTATACCCGGCTGCGGGACTGATTCAGTACGCGCCACCCTTTGCGCCTAAGTTTGTGGTTGATCCCGGCCAGCCCGAGATCGGTCATTTCAAGAATTTGCAATTCATTACTAAGCGCGCTACCGAGGGGATGGTGGAGCTACAAGCAGTTTTGATGAAGCTGCGGTGAGGAGCAGATAAGAAATTGCAACGATTATTGCGCGGTCGGTAAATGCACTCCCGTGAGTCGCGATACTTCCAACAAATCGTTCACTACCGGATCAATAAGCGGAATTCCCTTTTCAAGTCTAATCGCTTCTTGCGCGTGTTCGGGATCGCCCGGAATCAGCACAGCTTTTTGCCCCGGTACTGGTTTCGTTTTACGGAAGGTTTCAATCCACTCATCGATTCGGGATTTGAATTGGTCAACCTCCATGAAGCCCTCGATTTTCATCGCCCCAAAAAAATGACCAATGCCTTTGCCTACGCTGCGCTCCGGGATTTCCTGCCGCAGCGCGAAAGGCGGAGCAAACGGTCCCCAGTTGGCGCCACTCATCACACTGGTCAGGATGTCGACCATTGCAGACAAACAATAGCCCTTGTGGCCGCCGAGTTCGCGCTCCGAACCCAATGGTAGCAGCGCACCTCCGTCTATCATCGCCTGAGGCTCATCGGTTACCACGCCTGCGCGATTGATGGCCCAGCCTTTGGGGATGGGTTGCTGCTTGCGTTTGGCGATTTCGATCTTACCGTAGGCAGCTGCACTGGTGGCCAGGTCTATCACTACGGGCTTGTATTTCGCTGAAGGAAACGCGATGGCGATCGGGTTTGTGCCCAGCATGCGTTCGGCTCCCCAAAGTGGCGCAACCAATTTGGTAGAGTTGGTCATCGACCAGCCGATTTGATTTCGCGTAAGTGCTTGCAGCGAGTAGTAGCTGGCAATGCCATAGTGATTGGTATTGCAAACGGATACCCAGCCGGAGCCAAATTCGTCTGCCTTGTCCATGGCGATGCGATTCGCAGCCGGGCCCACCACGAGTCCCAGACCGTTGTCGCCATCTACCGTGCAAACACTTTTATATTCACGGGCAATGGTGATCCGAGGTTTCGGATTGATCCGTTGATGCGTGAGCATATCCACATACGTGCGCAGTCGGGCCACGCCGTGCGAATCGATTCCCTTCAGGTCGGCAGTGATTAATACATCGGCTGCCTGGTGCGCGTCTTTTGTTGGCACCTCAAAAAACCGAAAGACCTGTTCAGTAAAATCGCGTAAAGCAGGTGCTGCGAAAACAGATACGTGCGATTCGTTCATGGGGTTGACCAGTTAAAAATCTTGTCTATGCGAATCCATTTCTCACCCGCCCGCGCGTGGGGTAAAGCCTGTTGGTAGCGCCACATCAACTGTTCCCATTCTTGTACGCGGGCATCGGCTGCATCCGCAGCGGCTTTTTTCTCAAATGAAAACGAGGCATTGGTTTCCATGATCATCAGCAAGCGGTTCCCGGTGCGGTAAATCTCCATCGACTCAATTCCCGCAGCCGCCAGGCTATTGAGAATTTCGGGCCACACCTGGCGATGATGGTGCTCGTAAGCGGCGATGAGTTCCGGATCGTCCTTCAGATCAAGTGCAAAGCAATGTCTGGCCATGTGGGAATAGCAATTAATCTATAGTAGTTGGCGTGATGCGATAGCCTTTCCAGCCAAACCAACTTACAAACAGGAAGCACCCGGCCGGCAGCAAGAATGCGGTTTGTAGATCAATAAAATCCGCTACCAATCCCATTACGGGTGGAATCAACGCTCCGCCTACAATCGCCATGATAATGAAGGAAGAACCGAGCTTGGTTTGTTCGCCCAAGTCTTTCACACCCAAAGCAAAAATGGTGGGGAACATAATCGACATAAAGAAGTTGGTTCCCAGAATGGCGTACACGGCCAGCGGACCTTCTACCGTGGCACCTGCGAGACACAACAAGAATCCGATCAACCCATACACCTGCAACAGCTTGTGGTCTTTCAGGAACGTCATCAGCCAGGTTCCCAAAAAGCGGCCGATCACAAACAGCAGTGTGCCGATCGCCATGTAGTTTTTGGATGCCAGCTCTTTGGATACGCCCGGAAGCATCTCAACAACAAAGTTGATGGTGACGCCCCAGATACCCGCTTGTGCACCCACATAGAATAGTTGGGTAAGAACCGCATACACCAGGTGCTTTTTCTTGAAGATGTTCCGATCGAATACCAGTTTCTTGCCTTTGTCGGGCTCTGGCATGCGCGTGAAATAAAATAATAAGGCCACCAGCAACACGGTGATGGCAATCATCACATACGGAATGATCACAGCCTCCGCTGCGGCTTGCTTCTCGGATTGAGACGCCATGGCGCCTTCGTTGCCCGCAAAAATAAACTGACCGGCCAGCCACGGGCCCACGACCAGGGCCACCCCATTGAACGACTGCGAAAAGTTGAGCCGCTGTACTGACGATTCGGCTTTGCCTAGGATGGTTACGTACGGGTTAGCCGCTGTTTCCAGAAACGCCAAGCCACTCGCAATGATGTAAAGCGCAATCAGGAAGAATCCAAAAGTGAGCATCTTAGCGGCCGGCACAAACAGCAGCGCACCAACGGCATACAACACGAGTCCAAGCAGGATTCCTTTTTTGTACGAATACTTTTCCATGAAAAGTCCGGCTGGAATGGCGATGGTGAAGTAACCAAAATAGAATGCCGTTTCAATCAATAGCGCCTGGGCCCGCCTGATTTCGAATACCGGCTGAAAGTGGGCGATCAGTGCGGAGTTGAGAATGTTGGCAATGCCCCACAGAAAAAAGAGACTCGTCACGAGTATCAACGGCACCAGGTAGGTCTTTCCGTTGGTGTTGATGGAGCCAGATATTGGCGTGCTGGGAATGGGCATGTTGCTGGTGTTAGGTGGTGATGGCACGATCCAGATGTGTATAGCCACCATCCACAAACAGCCATTGGCCGGTGGTGTGGCTTGCGCGATTGCTCAATAAAAAACAGACAGTGTTGGCAATTTCTGAGGGCTGCGTAAAACGCTTTTCGAGCGGAACGCGTGCGCTGATTTTTTCTCTTTGCGCGGCAGGGTCTGCAAAACTTTGTAACCATGCTTGGTAAAGCGGGGTGTCCACCTCGGCGGGCACAACAGCATTTACTCGAATAGAATAGGGCAGGAGTTCCACGGCCCATTCGCGCGTAAGCGCCAGCACGGCGCCCTTGGCGGCCACGTACCCCGAGGTTCCACCTTGTCCGGTCACGGCCGTCTTAGAGGCTATGTTCACGATACTTCCTTTTGTTTGTTGAAGGTAGGGAAGGCAGTAGTGTGCGAGTGTATAAAAGTGCGCGCAATTTTCCTGAAGTGAAGTAAGAAACCGAGCAGGTG
>JBIIVI010000117.1:0-10235 GCA_044339555.1 Cyclobacteriaceae bacterium
CCAAGGCTTCAGAATAAAGTCAGTAGCACCTTCTTTCAACGCACGCACAGCCATCTCCACATCACCAAAAGCTGTAATCATAATCACCACCGCCTGCGGATCACGTTGTTTGATTTGGCCTAGCCATTCAAAACCTTCTTTGCCGCTGGTGGTGTCCTTGCTAAAATTCATGTCAAGCAGGATCACATCGTACGTATCGTTATTCAGCAGGAATGGAATCTTGTTTGGATTCTTTTCGATGATGACATGATAATTGTATTTTTTGAGGAGCATCTTGGCGGCCAGCAGCACGTCCTCATCATCATCAATCATCAGAATTTTTCCGCCTTCGTTCACGGGGTTCAGGTTTACGTCTTTATTCATGATCGAAAAATTGTGCCAAGGCCAAACGGTTCCATAAAGGGCCTTTTTGCGAACTAAGTTGTTCCTAACTGTACAAAGATGTTCAAAAATGAACAGTTAGGAAAAAGTTTCTAGGGCTTGAACTCAAAGATTTTTAGGCTATTTCCCTTTAGAAGAAACATGCGTTCATCCGAGAGGAGCGTTACATCTGCCTGATCAGGAAGGTTCATCGTTCGGATTTCGGCTGTAAAGAGGTCAAAGAACACCACGTGTTGGGCCTGTTGGTAGAAAAGCTCCTCGCCCAGAAACTGAAAATGGGTAATGTCTTTTCCTGCGATCGTTCGGATGAGTTTCCCAAACGAGTTCAGCACCTGTAAGCCGGTATCCGGATCCAACAGGAATAGAAAGTTTTGGTATTCGCGAACGGCGGTAATCTGCTTAATCGGGGGTACTCCAACCGGGAGTTTGAATTCACGCATCACCGTTTGATCGGCCGCATGGATTTTTTTAAATGATTGATCCGCTGCATCAGCAATCCAATAATCACGTTCGCCCGACGCACATATCAGCCAAGGCTCGATTGCGAACGCCGGTTCTAATGCAAATTGCTCGTACACCGTGAGATCGGGGTAAAACCAAGTCACGGTTTGGGAATTACGTTGAAAGCCCAGCAACCGCATGGCGTTGGTGGGATCAAAACTTGTAAGTGGCACTGCCGGTTGTGTGTCGCTTATCTTCGACCCAGAGGCGTTCCATTTTTCGATTTTGCCGGACTGAAATTGGATGTAGATGTCACCCGCCCGGTCGATTTGGATGGCGGTAGCGGGCGCTGTCAACTCAATTGTTTTGAGCAGTCGTGGTTGCGTCCATCCGGTAACAACCACGCACAACAGCAGGATAATGCGCATCACCTCAAAAGGTTTTTAACAAAACACTTCTGCCATCGTACTCGGCATAAGTGGTAAAGTGCACCCATTCGCCCAGATTAATGTAGCGGCTTTGCGGCCCCACCGGTAAATCCAGTGGCAAGTGGCGGTGCCCGAAGATGTAAAAGTCATGGTGTTGAGCGGCCTCCGTTTGCCGGCAATACGCCAAAAGGAACTCATTCTCTTCGCCTTTAAATGTTTCTTCGCGTTTCATATTCGCCAGCCTGCTGTGCCTACTCCAACGATGTGCAATGGCCATGCCAATCGTGGGATGTATCCAATTAAACAACCATTGACATACGCGGCTGTTAAAGAATTTCTTCAGAAGCTTGTACGTGTTATCGCCCGGACCCAATCCATCGCCATGACCTATCAACAGTTTCTGCGAATTGATTTCCAGCACCTGGGGTTCGCGATAGATGATGATGTGCAGTTCTTGCGGGAAGTAGTTGAACATCCACATGTCGTGGTTGCCAGTGAAAAAGTAGATGGCAATACCGGCATCGCGTAACTCGGCCAATTTACCCTGAAAGCGAATGAAGCCTTTGGGAACAGTGTGTTTGTATTCAAACCAAAAATCAAAAATGTCGCCCACCAGGTAGATGGCGTACGCATCGTGCCGGACAGTTTCTAACCAAGCGATGATTTTTCGCTCTCGTGCTAAGCTGGTGGCCACATCGGGAACACCGAGGTGAAAGTCGGACGCGAAGTAAATTTTTTTGCCCTCAGGCAATAGAATCTTCATGGAGCGCGAAAAATACGCTGATTTGTGGAACGTTCAAATTTCCCGAAGCGCACATAAAAATCCGGCCTTCCATCTTGCTGAATGGAAGGCCGGAATCGAAGAGTTATAGGTCGCTACTAGACCGCTGCCGGTGCCGGCGGCTCTACTGCGGGCTCTTCGGTAGTTCCGTTCTCAGTAAACTTCTGGTACGTAGTAAGTGTGCCAAACGGGCGTTTACCAATCAAACGCTCCAGGTCTGACTGGAACAGGATTTCCTTTTCCAACAGTTCCTTGGCCACAATATTTAGCTTCTCGCGATGCTCTTTTAGTAATGCTTTGGTGCGATCGAAGGCAGACTCAACAATCTTCTTTACCTCTTTGTCGATTTTTTCAGCAGTTGCCTCGGAGTAGGGTTTATTGAAGGTGTACTCCGACTGTTTGCTATCGTAGAACGAAATGTTGCCGATCTCTTTGTTCATGCCGTACACAGTTACCATGCTGTACGCCATTTTTGTAATGCGCTCCAGATCACTAAGCGCGCCGGTCGAAATTTTTTCGAACACGAGTTCTTCGGCAGCGCGACCACCAAATGTCATGCACATTTCGTCCATGAGCTGTTCGGTTTGGTAGAGGAATTGTTCTTTCGGCAAGTACTGCGCATAACCCAAGGCAGCAACGCCACGGGGCACGATACTCACCTTCACGAGTGGATCGGCATGTTCCAGAAACCAGCCCGCCACTGCGTGGCCTGCTTCGTGAAAGGCGACAATTTGCTTTTCCTCCGGCGAAATGATCTTGTTTTTCTTTTCAAGACCGCCAATCACGCGATCAATCGCATCATGGAAGTCTTGCATTTCCACTTCCTTCTTGTCTTTGCGGGCTGCGATCAAAGCGGCCTCATTGCAGATGTTGGCAATTTCTGCTCCCGCAAAACCCGGAGTTTGTGCAGCCAGTTTTTTAACATCCACTTCTTTTGAAGTCTTGACTGGCTTGAGATGCACTTTAAAAATCGCCTCACGGCCTACAATGTCGGGCTTATCGATGGACACCTGGCGATCAAAACGACCGGGGCGCATGAGTGCCGAGTCTAAAACATCAGGGCGGTTGGTGGCCGCCAGAATAATGACGCCACTGTCGGTGGCGAATCCATCCATTTCTACCAGCAGCGAGTTGAGCGTGTTTTCGCGTTCATCGTTGGCGCCTGGCATGGCACCGCGACCACGGCTGCGGCCGATGGCGTCAATCTCATCAATGAATACGATGCAAGGCGCCTTCTCTTTGGCTTGTTTGAAGAGATCGCGCACCCGGGCAGCTCCCACCCCAACAAACATTTCAACAAAATCGGAACCCGAAAGGGAGAAAAAGGGCACCCCGGCTTCTCCGGCCACGGCTTTAGCAAGCAGAGTTTTGCCAGTTCCCGGAGGGCCCACCAGTAGTGCCCCTTTAGGAATTTTGCCGCCCAGTTTGGTAAACTTGGCTGGCGTCTTCAGAAAGTCGACAATCTCTTTTACTTCTTCCTTGGCTTCGTCCAAACCCGCCACATCCTGGAAGGTAATTTTTACTTTACTTTCGGCATCAAACAAGGCCGCTTTGCTTTTGCCAATGTTGAAAATCTGCCCACCTGGCCCCGCTCCACCTGTCATCCGGCGCATCAACATCCAAAAACCAAATAACAAGAGGAATAAGAAGCCCCAACTCATGAGCGGCCCCACATAGTCGGTGCGGTCTTCTACCTGTAAGTCCACCGCCTGGTCGCGCGGAATGGTGCGTTTCAACTCTTCATACTTATCTTCGAAACGCTCCACAGAGCCAATGCGGAGCACATAATGCGGCCCACCGGTATTTACGCCCAAAGCGGTACTTTTTTCCAGTTCTTGTTTGTAGACCGAGTTTTGGAGTGCCTCCGGCTTTAGGGTTATCTCAACCTTCTCTTCATTTTTAATCAGCACCAACTTTTTGATGTCTCTCCGCTGAACCATGTCTTCGAAGCGGCTGGATTGCACTTCGATTACTTCTTGCGACCGGTTAAACAGCGTGACCAACAAGATGACAGCCACCAACGATAAAATTACCCATAGTTGATAGTTGGGTTTTGGTAAACGGGGTGGGGCCATCTTTTCTCTTTCCTTGTCAGCCATTGTTTTGTTTTTTCATTTTGAATAACGAGTTAATCGCACTTTAGTTCGTCAAGATTCTATTTCCGTAATCTCGGCATCGCCCCAAAGTTGCTCCAGCGCATAAAACTGGCGTTTATCTTTCCGGAACACATGTGCTACTACGTTGATGTAGTCGAGCAACATCCATTCTTTATTGTTTTTTCCTTCCGTATGCCACGGATTTTCCTGCAGGGCCTTGTACACTTCTTCGTCTATCGAATCCGAGATTGCCTCTAATTGCTTATCGGAGTTCCCGGAGCAGATCACAAAAAAATCTGCTACCGCATTTTTCACCTGACGCAAGTCCATCACCAAAATGTCTTGCGCCTTTTTTTCTTGCATGCCCTTTACAATGGCTTGGCTGAGTTGTTGAGAGAAGTCTGTTTTCTTCTTAGTTCGTGCTTTCGCCATTCAATTCTTAACTGATTTCAAGCCGGATTTTGCTTCAATCCGTGATGGATAACATGTAAACTTGCAAAGTTAACACAAATTACATTGTATAAAATCCCTGCCAGAACGCTTTTCATGGGCCAAAATCTCGTTTATGTGCCAGAATGTCATTCCACCAATACCCTATTGGCCGAGTTAGCTGCTAAACAAAATCTGTCGGAGGGTACTGTGGTGATCACGGGATTTCAAACTGCAGGCCGTGGTCAGCGAGGGAGTATCTGGACCGTGGAGCCGGAGCAAAATATTACGGCCTCGTTTCTACTGCATCCACATTTTTTGGATGCTCACCAGCAGTTTGCATTAACCGAGTGGGTTGCAGCTGCCATTGCCGACACGTTGCGCGCCAACACCCGTGGTTTCGTTCAAATCAAATGGCCCAACGATGTGATGATTAATCAACGCAAGGTATGCGGCGTGCTGATTGAGAACCTGTTGGGCGGAAAAAGTATTAGCCAGACCATTGTAGGAATCGGGTTAAACGTTAATCAACAAGAGTTCCCATTTGCGGGAGCCACCTCGCTTCGTTTGGAAAACAACCAAACCTGTGCATTACCTGAAGTTTTTGAAACGCTCTGCGAGAATTTGGAACGCGGCTACCTGGAGCTTCGGGCAGGGCGAAGCTTGCACGAGCAGTATCTCCAGAGCCTGTACGGATTGGGTAAACTGCTTCCGTTTCAAGATGCGGTCGGGGAGTTTGAGGGGATTATCGAAGGCATTAACCCGGCTGGCCAGTTAGTAGTAAGGCGTGGTGGCGTACCACACGCCTACGGAATCAAAGACATTCAGTTCAGGGGCGTGTACCAGCCGCGGGAACCACTCATGTAATTATTGCTGGCAGCTGCCCTGCCGGGACGAGGGGCAACTATCTTTACCGTTCAAATTTTTACTATGATCAGAATCTTATTGTGTGTGTTGGGTGCCGTGTCGCTGGTATCCGCACAAACGCTTGACATGACCAAGCTCAAGGCAATGAAGCCCCGCAGCATTGGTCCCGCTGCCATGAGTGGCCGAATCACCGCCATCGATGCCATCATCAAAAACCCAGACGTGATTTACGTGGGCGCTGCCTCGGGCGGTGTTTGGAAAACTACCAGTGGCGGCACGGCCTGGGAACCTATTTTCGAGAAAGAATCGACCCAGTCGATTGGAGCGATTGCCATTCAACAGGATAACCCCGCGGTGGTGTGGGTGGGAACAGGTGAGGGCAACCCGCGAAACAGCTTAAACGGTGGTGATGGCATTTACAAAAGTTTGGATGCCGGCAAGACCTGGAAAAAAGTGGGCTTGGAAAAAACTCGCCATATCCATCGCATCATTATCGATCCCAAAAATCCAAACACAGTTTATGTAGCAGCCATTGGGTCGCCTTGGGGCGATCACCCCGAGCGCGGTGTGTATAAAACTACAGATGGGGGAAATACTTGGGAGCGCATTCTCTTTGTTAATGAAAAAACCGGCTGCGCGGATTTGGTGATGGATCCTGCCAACCCCAATAAGCTGGTGGCAGCCATGTGGGAACATCGCAGGCAACCCTGGACGTTTAAATCCGGAGGTGCTGGCTCCGGCATGCACCTCACTTACGATGGTGGTAAGACCTGGAAAAAAATCAGCACAAAAGAAGGTCTGCCTGAAGGCGAACTTGGGCGTATCGGCCTCGCGATTGCCGCTAGCAAGCCGGAGGTGATTTATGCCATCGTAGAAGCCAAGAAGAATGCTTTGTATCGCTCCGAAGACGGTGGCGAGAAGTGGAGTAAAGTAAACGACAAGCCTGAAATTGGCGACCGGCCGTTCTACTACCATGAAATTTATGTCGACACGAAAAATGAAAACCGTTTGTATACGATCTTCTCCGTAGTGAATGTGAGTGAGGATGGTGGCCGATCTTTCCGCGGGCTATTGCCCTACTCCGGCGTGCACCCCGACCATCATGCCTGGTGGATTCATCCCGAAGATCCTTCGTTCATGATCGATGGAAATGACGGTGGCGTGAACATCACGCGCGACATGGGCAAGACCTGGGTGTATTCGGAAAACATTCCGGTGGGTCAGTTCTATCACATCAATGTGGATATGGATCAACCGTACAATGTCTATGGTGGTTTGCAAGACAACGGCTCGTACGTGGGCCCGGCTTATGTGTGGCGCAGTACGGGCATTCGCAATTCTTATTGGCAAGAAGTATTTTTTGGTGATGGATTTGATGTGGCGCCTGACCCCGAGAACTCACGATACGGGTATGCGATGTCGCAAGGCGGCAACCTGGGGCGCTTTGACCTGGAAACCGGCTACACCAAATTCATTAAGCCCACACATCCCGATTTAAAAACCAAATTACGATTCAATTGGAATGCGGCACTGGCTCAAGACCCTTTCAACAAGGCTACCATCTACTACGGCAGTCAATTTGTACATAAGTCAACGAACAAAGGCGAAACGTGGGATGTGATTTCCGGCGACTTGACGACCAACAACCCCGACAAGCAGAAGCAAGGTGACAGCGGTGGTCTGACACTGGATGCCACAGGAGCAGAAAATCATTGCACCATTCTTACCATCGCACCCAGTGGAGTACAACAGGGTGTGATCTGGGTAGGTACTGATGATGGCAACGTTCAACTAACGCAGGATGGTGGAAAAACCTGGAGCAAAGCAACGATCGCAGGCATGCCCGCGAATGCGTGGATTCCCCAGATTCAAACCAGTGCCACGAATGCAGGCGAAGCGTTTGTAGTGGTAAATAACTACCGCCAGTTCGACTACAAGCCTTACTTGTTCCGCACCCGGGATTTTGGAAAAACGTGGGAAAATCTGGCACCTGCCGCGCAAGTGGGCGAGAGCAACTACACACTTTGTGTGGCGCAAGATTCAGCAGAACCCAAACTAATTTTTATGGGAGCAGAGAACGGCTTGTTCGTTAGCATCGATGATGGAAAAACCTGGACGAAGTGGACAAACGAATTTCCGGCTGGTGTGCCGGTAATGGATTTGGTGATCCACCCACGCGAGCACGATCTGGTTATCGGCACGTTTGGGCGTGCGATTTGGGTGTTGGATGACATCCGCCCCTTACGCGATCTGGCACAAGCCGGGACGCAATTGCTCGGCAGCACTGTAAAAGTGTTTACGGCACCTGATGCATATTTGGCTTCGCTGCAACAGCCTAGCGGGCCACGCTTTGATGCCAACGCCATTTACGAAGGCCAAAACCGGCCTTACGGAGCGCGTATTACGTATGTAGCCAACAAACCCGAGAAAAAAGAAGAGAAACCGGCAGAAGTAAAGGCCGACCCCAAAGCAAAAGGCAAACCGGAGGCAAAACCTGTTACCAAACCGGAAGAGAAAAAATCCGAAAAGCCAGCAGCGAAGTACGATTCCGTAAAAGTGGAAATCTTCAATTCCCGCAATGAACTGGTTAACACCATCCGCCAAAAGGCGCCGGACGACAATGGTGTGCAACGCATGATTTGGGCGCTGAATGAAAAGAGCGAGCGCGCTCCCTCACGCGAAAAGCCACGCGAAGGTGGTGGTGGCGGAAGTGGTTTTGGTGGCTTTGGGCCGATTGTCATTCCCGGCACCTACAAACTGCGGGTTACGTTTGGTGATTCCAAAGACTCGACTTTGGTAACCGTGAAAGCCGATCCGCGCATCGATGCCACCCAGCAAATTCTGGAAGCCCGGTATGCCATGGGCAAGCAGCTGCAACAACTAACGAAGGTGACTACGCAGGCCACCGATCGCTTGCGCGAGTCAAAAGAACTCGTGGAAGACTTCGAGAAACGAATGAAGGATTCCAAACGCACCGACCTGAAAGAAGCACAAGATAAGTCGAAGGCCATGAAAGACTCCATCAACGCAGTCTTCGATTATATCCTTGGTAAGGAGGACACCCGTCAAGGAATTAAGCGGGACAACGACAGCCGCTACTCATATATCGGTCGTGCCTCTAGCTACAACAATCGCTCGCGTGAGCCGGTAAACGAAACCGACCGGAGGGTGCTGGAACAGGCGGAGTTGAAGATAAATGAAGTGGTGGAAAAAGTAAATGCGTTCTACGCCAAACAGTGGCCTGAGTATCGGGCGCTGATGGAAAAAGTAGTGCTTTCCCCGTTTAAGAATTACGAGCCGATTAAACGTGATTAATTGGTTTTGTTGAAGGAAACTCTGTCGGCACCGGTGTCGGCAGAGTTTTTATTTTATAGGTCTTTGGCTATTTTTCGAAGTTGCCTCGAATGCAACCAGTGAAGTTTTAAAGGACAGGCAAACGATCGAAGAGAAACGTATGATTCAGGTTTCAGGTCTACAGTACCAGTATCCTAAAGGAAAAGAAATTCGCTTTCCCGATTTCACCGCACATCGGGGCGAGCATCTGTTGCTGCTGGGCGACTCGGGAAGTGGCAAAACCACGCTGCTGCATTTGTTGGGCGGACTGCTGAAAGTATCGATGGGAACGATTGTGGTGGCCGACACAAACTTAGCGAGCTTGACCGAGGCGGAGTTGGATCGATTTCGTGGTCGTCATTATGGATTTATTTTTCAACGCAACCATTTGATTCAGGCGCTCTCTGTGAAGAAGAACTTACTCATGGCGCCTTTTCTGGCCGGGCTGCCCCAAGATGAGCAACGCGTGGACGCGGTTTTGCAGGAGCTTCAGTTGGGCGACAAAAAAAATGCCCGCATCAACCAGCTCAGCCAAGGGCAGGCCCAGCGGGTGGCGATTGGTCGTGCTATTTTAAACAAACCCGATTTGATTCTGGCGGATGAACCGACCTCGGCATTGGATGATCAGAACTGCGAGCGGGTGGCACAGTTACTTTTACAAGTTGCGTTGGAGAACAATGCCACGCTCATCGTGGCCACACATGACCAGCGGCTCAAATCAAAAATCCAAAATCGCATCCAACTATGAATCTATTTCAGTTAGTAGGAAGCTACCTCCGCGCTAAGCCGCTCAATACCTTTCTTAACAGTTTGTTGCTGGCACTTGGGATTGCCGTGATCACGGTTTTGTTACTGTTCAACAATCAGCTCCAGCAAAAAATCGAAGAAAACGTTCGTGGTATTGATTTGGTCATTGGCGCGAAGGGAAGTCCATTGCAGTTGATTCTGTGTTCCATCTTTCATGTAGACTTTCCCACAGGTAACATCAAGCTCAACGAAGCCGAACAGTTAGCCGGCCACCGGTTGATTAAAAGTGCTATTCCTTTGGCGTTGGGCGATAGTTATCAGGGTTACCGTATTGTGGGCACCCAGCGGGCCTATGCCGACTTGTACGGAGCCGAACTGCAAACCGGCACCTGGTGGCAGCACGACCTGGAAGTGGTGGCCGGAGCAAACGTAGCGACCGAAGGAAAAATGAGGGTGGGCGATAAAATTGTGAGTCAGCACGGGCTAGGCGAGGAGGGGGCAAACCATGATGAGCACAACATGGTTTGTACTGGCATCCTGAAAAAAACCGGCAGCGTGCTGGACAACTTACTGCTTACGAATGTAGGAACAGTTTGGGCTGTGCATGACCATGCCGAAGGCGAGGAAGCTCACGACTCCGATGGACATACAGCACTTGCACCACAAAACCCTTCGCGTTTGGTGCCAACGATTGAGGCGGGCGATAGCACACGCGAGATCACATCTTTACTT
>JBIIVI010000118.1:0-10234 GCA_044339555.1 Cyclobacteriaceae bacterium
CGCCGTGGGTGGTACGAAATTTCCAACTGGTAACCGCCGTGGTTATGACGGCCATGGGCGTACTCAACATTTGGTCGGCCCGCAACCCTACTTCTTTTTCGGTAAAGTTTAATGCCAGCGGCTTTCGAAGGGGAATTGTGCTGAGCATCCTGAATCCCATGGCTATTCCATTTTGGATCGGGGTTACGGCCTACCTCAAATCGCAAGGCTGGATTGATTTGTCCACCACTGGCCTTTTGCACACGTACGTACTTGGAACCTCCGTGGGTGCGATGCTGCTACTAACGCTTTTTACATTTCTGGCCAACCGGCTTTCGGTCTTTATCCAAAACAGCCGCGTTGTGCAACTTATACCCGGGGTAACCTTGCTTTTGCTAGGGCTATATGCTTTCTGGAATTTTTTCCGGGCGTAGCAGCCACCGCGTTGTGCCGCCAGCAATCCACTAGGTGATCGTTCACCAGGCCACACGCCTGCATATGCGCATAGATCACGGTGCTGCCTACAAATTTGAAACCGCGTTTAATCAAGTCTTTGCTGAGCGCATCCGACTCCGGCGTAGTGGCCGGCACTTCTTTTAACGACTTCCACCGATTCACCATGGGCCGATTGTTTACAAACGACCAGATGTACCGATCGAAACTACCAAACTCCTTTTGCACCTGTAAAAACTTTTTGGCATTGTTTACCGCCGCATAAACTTTCAGGCGATTGCGTACAATGCCCGGGTCAAGTAAAATTTTCTCCAATTTCCTTTCGGTGAAGCGGGCCACCTTGGCGGGATCGAAATCCGCGAAAGCGCGGGCATAACCCGGCCGCTTTTTGAGAATGGTTGACCAACTGAGGCCCGCCTGAGCGCCTTCGAGAATTAGAAATTCGAAATGGGTGCGGTCGTCATGCACGGGCACACCCCACTCGTTATCATGATACCGTACATAGTCTTCAAACCCCAGGCACCACGGGCAGCGGATTTTTCCATCGTTGTTCATCTCACGAAAGTGATAAATTTTTTGGCCTATAGAAAAAGCTATAGATATTGTTTGTGCTATTCGGCATGTTTCGAAGGGCTTGTCGAACAATAGATTAAGAGCCGATTTGCCATCGGCATCAGATATCTTCCGACAACGTCAACAATCCTTTTCGTACAACATCGTGGTCTAAACAGCGGCTAAATAGATAGTCTTCCTCCTTCTCCACAATTCCTGCTCTTACGGCGTTTAGGTGAATATCGCTAAGCATTTTAATCATAGACTCGGTACGGATGAGCCGTCAATAAATGTTACTATGAGACAGGGCATTACAAATGCCTTTTTGTCTGGCGTTCGACATGCGCTGGGTTAACATGTCGAACAGCCGGGTGACTTGATAGATAAGAAAGGAACTTGCTGCCTTCAAAACAACAAATAGCTCAGCTGAAAGCCCCACGAAGACTTTTCGATCCGAATGTTGGGGTCTTGATTAAAGATACCGTAGTATTCGTACCTCAATTCCGCCTTCAGCCCTTGCCCAACCGGAAACAAGTAGCCAAAGCCACCGGCCAAACCGAATTGCATCTCCCGAAGACGAAGGCTTTGATCAATGACTCTTACATTTGGCGATCCCGACACCGACCCGATGTTTTGAAAAGTTGCCAACATGTTGTAAGAAATCATGGGACCCCCATTAACAAAAATGCCTGTTCGATCTTTCGAAGAAAGTCGGTAGTTCAGTAATAATGGCACGGAAATAAAACTATTTCGGATTGTAACCTCATTTAAGTCGTAGGTACTTAAGTCATAGCGAAGAATATCGCGGAACTCCGAAATGGAAATACGCGCTTCCGGATTGAACGAAAGTCGGGGATGAATTCGGGGAAGCGCCAAACGAAAAGCGAGACCGCCCGTAAGGTGAACGCGGCTGATCACCTCGTCCTCAAAATAGCCATACAGAAATCTGCTCGATTCGCCCACAAATCCCCGAAAACGGGTATTGCTAACCCCTAAAAGAATTCCGACATAAAGTTTCGACTCCGGCAAAGTTTCTCGAAACACCCAAGTGCTTCCGTTTTTGCATGTATTATACCTCTTAACAAGGGAGATGAGATCTGTTTCAGCAAGGCCGACCCGGTTAATTCGGTCAAATATGGCGGGGCAATCGGCCATTACGGATGCCAGCGTGCCTACGTATAACTTTTTGACAACGTTTCGCGTGCCCACATTTACAACCGCCTTTTCGAGAAGCAACGCGCTGTCGGATTTTTGGATAAAAAAACGATTCCCCTGCCGCAACAAAGTGGCCGCTGAGCCATGCGCAAGATTTTCAAAAAACAGCGCATTCCCATCCAACAAAGCAGTTGAATAGTACCGAGAACCGTCCATGACCACAGCAGTGCCCATTCGAGGATTTACCTCTGTCTCCGCGCCCAACCTCTGCGTTTTGAAGAGCATATTGGTAATCATTGACTTTTTCTTGACCACTTTGACGAGCCCGCGCAGCGTATCGTTATGATCGATTATTCTGCCGGGGTAAAATCCGTGTTGTCCATTTGAGGGGAGGCACCATAAGAAAACAAAACTCAAACCAATGACCCTACCAAGAATTGCCGTTCGCATAAAGTAATATGTTTGAAAAAGAAAAAAACGAGCGCAACTGAGACCAATTTATTAAAAGCAGGCTGTGTAAAAGTTCTCTTTCTGCGTCTACCGCATTAAGATAGTAAGAATTTGTAAAACCGCGCATACGGAGTAGCCGCAATACCCTCGCACACACGGCTCGCACAAAGTCACCTTTGCACCACTTAGTTAGTCACACCACTTGAACGGCAGCACCCGTTTTACTACCTTCCGCATTCCAGAAACCCATGACGAAACGTACTGCCAACCTGATCGGGTTCGTGGCCATAATTGCTACCGCCTTTGCGGCTTGGGCGCTTTGGCAGTCCACCGCCTCGGTGACGGTTGACTTCAACACCCAGGTAAAACCCATCCTTAACAAAAAGTGCATCACGTGCCACGGGGGCGTAAAGCGCGAAGGCGATTTTAGCTTGCTGTTTCGCAGCGAAGCACTGGTCAAAACCAAGTCAGGCAAGTTCGCGATCGTGCCAGGCGATGCCGCCAATAGCGAACTGATCAAACGACTACACGTTACCGACCCGGAAGAGCGCATGCCCTATAAGAAAGAGCCGCTCACCAAAAAAGAAATCGAAATTCTAACACAATGGATTGACGAGGGCGCACCCTGGGGCAACCATTGGGCCTATGTGCCGGTGCAGAAGCCGGCGCCCCCGCCACTTCCCGCAGGGGCTGTAAATGCCATTGACGCCTATATCCGCGAAAAGCAAGCGATTTACAACTTAACGCCCTCGCCTGAAGCGTCCAACCGAACGCTGCTGCGCCGGGTAAGCCTGGACATTACCGGCTTGCCGCCCGCGGACGTACTCAAAAAAGAGTTCTTGTCGGACACAACCACGCAGGGCTACGAACGGCTGGTCGATGCGTTGCTGGCATCGCCCCACTATGGCGAACGGTGGGCCGCGGTGTGGATGGACCTGGCACGCTATGCCGATACGAAAGGCTATGAACGCGATGACAGTCGCTCAATCTGGCGTTACCGCGATTGGCTGATTCGTGCGTTTAACCGCGACATGCCGTACAATCATTTTTTAACTGAACAACTCGCTGGCGATCTGCTGCCAAATCCGACAGACGACCAATACATTGCCACCGCGTTTCATCGCAATACGCTCACCAACGATGAGGGCGGCACCGACAACGAAGAGTTCCGTACCGCGGCCGTGCTGGATCGCGTAAACACCACGTGGGAAGCTTTAATGGGCACCACGTTTGCCTGCGTGCAATGCCACAGTCATCCGTACGACCCTTTCCGCCACGAGGAATATTACAAGTTCACGGCGTTTTTCAACAACACCCGCGATGAAGATACGGAAGCTGAATATCCGTTGCTGCGCCATTTCAAAAAAGAAGACAGTATTGCCGTACAGCGTTTGCACGCGTGGGTGGACCAAAACATCTCATCCGCGAAAGCGAAAGAAGTTTACACGTTTGTAAAAACCTGGCAGCCGAGCATCAACTCCATTAAAGCCGATCGGTTTGTGAACAGCGAGTTGACCGACACGAAGTGGCTGATTTTCCGCAACCATGCCGTATGCCGCTTGCCACAGGTTGACCTCACCGGAAAAAATAAATTGATCTACCGCTACTCCAGCTGGCTCAACGATGGCGTGTGGAAAATCTTTGCCGATAGTGTAAACGGCCGGTTGCTAAAGACCATCCCGGTGGTAAACACCAAACACCAGTGGCAGATTGTAGACTTCACGTTTCCGGAGTTGACAGGCGTGCATGATCTGTACTTTACCTACACCAATCCAAACCTGAAAAAGCCGGACGACAGCGGGATGATTTTCGATTGGTTTTACTTCACCGATGCGTGGGACGACCACCATCCCACGGCAAAAAAAGAATTCTGGCGCTTGTTACGTTTGGAACCCGAAACCACGCCTGTAATGGTCGAGAATCCACCGGCACTGAAACGAGCTACGCACGTGTTTGAGCGCGGCAATTGGCTGGTAAAAGGTGCTGAGGTAGAGTCGGCAGTGCCTGCTTCTTTGTTGGCCTTTCCAGATCAGGCACCGAAAAACAGGTTGGGCCTTGCGCAGTGGATGACCGACCCGCAGCACCCACTCGTTGCGCGCACACTCGTAAACCGGGTATGGGAGCAGCTTTTCGGTATCGGACTGGCCGAAACGCTGGAAGACTTGGGCACTCAAGGTATAGCGCCTACGCATCCGGAACTGTTGGATTACCTCGCGTGGCAATTGGTGCATGAGTTCGACTGGAGCATGAAAAAACTCGTTCGGGAGATTGTGATGTCGGCCACGTACCGACAATCTTCCCACGTGTCGGACGAAATGTTGCAGAAAGACCCACTGAACCTATATCTGGCGCGCGCGCCCCGCGTGCGGCTCTCGGCCGAGCAATTGCGCGATCAGGCTTTGGCGGTATCGGGCCTGCTGAGCTCAAAAGTGTATGGGCCCAGTGTGATGCCCTATCAGCCGAAAGGCATCTGGCTCTCGCCGTGGAACGGCAAAGATTGGGAGCAGAGCAAAGGCGAAGATCAGTACCGCCGCGCTTTGTACACCTATTGGAAGCGCTCAGCACCCTATCCATCGATGATGACGTTTGATGGTACCTCGCGCGAAGTGTGCACCACCCGAAGAATTCGTACGAATACGCCACTGCAAGCGTTGGTTACTTTGAACGATTCTGTATACGTGGAGGCAGCGCATCATTTGGCTTGGCAACTTGCCAACGAATATCCTTCGGTGGACGAGCAGCTTGCGCACGGCTATGAACGCGTAACGGGCCATCCGATTTCACCAGCCAGGCTTGCGGTAGTACGGAACCTTTACCAAAAAAAGGCACCCGGCGCAATTACCGGAAATTTTAAAAAAATCAACCAGGCAAACCAAAGTACCGATGCGTTGGCGTTGGTGGTGATAGCACTGATGAATTTGGACGAGGTGTTGACGAAGAACTGAATAATGTATATTGAGCCATGACTACGGGAATTCAGATAATCGAAGACGAACGAGGCCAGGCAACCGGGGTTTATATCCCCATTAAGAAGTGGAATCAACTTAAAAGGCGCCACAAAGATTTACGCCTGCTCGATGACGCGGTGCCATCCAAAGAACAACTCTTACGCGAATTGAAAGAATCATTCAAGGAATTGCAAGCGATTGAAAAAGGGAAAGCCAAGGGACGATCCGCACGCGAATTTTTGAAAGAATTATAACCAATGGCTTTCAAGGTCATTTCCACACGCTCTTTTGAGAAGCAGGTAAAGCGGCTTCAAAAAAAATATGCCTCTCTTAAGCGCGATCTACTGGCATTAGTGGAGCGATTGGAACAAAATCCAACCGAAGGCGTAGCACTCGGGAATAATTTTTTCAAAATTCGACTGGCAATTTCATCGAAAGCAAGGGGAAAATCGGGTGGCGCTCGTGTAATTACGTATGTGAAGCTCACCCAAACGAGTGTTTTCTTGACCGCCATTTACGATAAATCGGAAAAGAGTAACATCTCAAATAAGGAATTGGAAGAAATATTTAAGTCAATCAGCAATCCATGAAAGAACTAGAGCAACTTACGAGGCGCTACTTTCTTAGAGAATGCGCCATGGGCCTCGGTGGACTCGCCATCGGCACGCTGTTTGGCGGCTGTGGCGTGTCCGACAAACGCCCGCCACTGCTCAGTGCCAATCCACTCGCCCCGCGTGCGCCCCAGTTTTTGCCCAAAGCAAAGTCGGTAATCTACCTGCACATGGCGGGTGCGCCCTCGCAGTTGGAGTTGTTTGATTACAAGCCGGAGTTACAAAAGCTGGACGGCCAGGACTGTCCGCCTTCGTTGTTAGAAGGCAAGAAGTTTGCGTTCATCCGTGGTGTACCCAAGATGCTGGGTCCACAGGCTACTTTCAGGCAGTACGGACAGTCGGGAACGTGGGTCTCCAATTATCTGCCGCACTTTTCGTCCATCGTGGATGAAGTCACCATTCTAAAGGCTGTTCAAACCGATCAGTTCAATCATGGGCCAGCGCAGTTGCTCATGCACACGGGCAGCGCGCGCCTCGGTCGCCCAAGTATGGGAGCGTGGGTGACGTATGGACTCGGCAGCGAAAACCAAAACCTGCCCGGCTTTGTGGTGCTCACCTCCGGGGGCCGCGATCCCGATGCCGGCAAAAGTGTTTGGGGAAGTGGCTTCCTGCCATCCGTCTACCAGGGTGTGCAGTGCCGTTCGGAGGGCGACCCGGTGCTGTTTATCAAAAATCCGGAGGGCGTGAGTCGAGATGACCGCCATCATTCCATTCAGGCCATCAACCAACTCAATCAACTCACCTATCGCGAGAGCAACGACCCGGAAATTCTATCGCGCATGGCGCAATACGAAATGGCTTTTCGCATGCAGATTTCCGTACCGGAGGTGATGAACATCAACGATGAGCCCGATTACATTCATCAGATGTACGGCACCCAACCGGGAAAAACATCGTTGGCAAACAACATCCTGCTGGCTCGCAAGCTGGTGGAAAAAGGCGTTCGGTTTATTCAAGTGTTTGATTGGGGTTGGGATAGTCACGGTACCGACGCGAACCTCGCCATCGATATTGGATTCATCAATAAATGCCGAAGTGTGGACAAGGCCATGACCGCATTGATTTTGGATTTGAAACAGCGCGGACTGTTAGATGAAACGCTGGTGATCTGGGGCGGTGAATTTGGTCGTACCCCGATGGCGGAGAATCGCGAAGGCAAAGCCAACCCCTTCAAAGGGCGCGATCACCACACCGAAGCATTTTCGCTCTGGATGGCCGGTGGCGGTATTAAAAAAGGTTTTACGTTTGGAGAGACGGATGAAATCGGGTACGGCGCCATAAAAGGGAAAGTCACACCGTACGACATTCAGGCAACGATCCTCAACCAACTTGGCTTCGATCACGAAAAGCTCACCTACGAATTTCAAGGTCGCTCATTCCGACTCACCGACGTACATGGCCACGTCATTCACGATATCATCGCATAAAAAACTTCTCATGGATATAAGCCGAAGAAAATTTCTAGCCTCGTCACTCACAGCAGGCGCAGCGTTTGCTTCTCTCCCGACCGCTTTCGCGGATGTACCCGCTGCGCCCGGCTACCAATTGCAGGTGTTTGCCACGAACTGGGGATTTAGCGGCACGTGGGACGACTTTGCAGAAAAGATAAAAGCGGCAGGTTATGATGGCGCGGAAATTTGGATTCCCGGAGCACCAAAAGATCGAGAGGCATTAGTAGCAGCACTGAGCAGCCGCGGACTAAAACTTGGCCTGCTCCTCGGTGGCGGTAGTTCTAATCCGGCCACGCACTTGAAAGAATTTCAAGACGCGCTGCAAGCGGCCGTGGCGTTGAAGCCCGTTTACATTAACTGCCACAGCGGGAAAGATTTCTTTTCGTTCGACCAGAACAAACCCTTCCTCACACACACGCAAACGGTGTCTGCTCAATCGGGGATTCCAATTTATCATGAAACGCACCGCGGCCGCATTTTGTATTCCGCATCGGACAGTCGGCAATATCTGGAAGCATTTCCGCCAGCCCGCATTACACTGGATATTTCACATTGGTGCAATGTGCACGAATCCCTGTTGGGTGATCAGCCCGAGAATGTGGCGCTGGCGCTGAGTCGCACAGATCACATTCACGCCCGCATCGGTCATGCCGAGGGGCCGCAAGTGAACGACCCGCGCGCACCCGAGTGGAAAGACGCAGTAGCTGCACACTTGGCATGGTGGGACGAGGTGGCTAAGCGTAAGCGTCAGGAAGGGAAATTGCTTACCATGCTCACGGAGTTTGGTCCGATCGACTACTTGCCAGCTTTGCCGTACACACGCCAGCCGGTGGCCGATCAGTGGGCCATTAATGTCTACATGTTGGATCTTCTTCGCAAGCGCTACACATGATCGAGTGGATAGGCCGGTTTCATCCGGTCGTCGTGCATCTGCCAATTGGCATCTTGCTGTTGGCTGCACTTTTTGAGTGGCTGATTCTCCGGCCGCGCTTCGAATACCTGGACGCTGCCATCAACACCATGCTCTGGCTGGGTACGGCAGCGGCTGGCGTAAGTTGTGTTACGGGCCTTTTGCTCGCGCAGTCGGGCGACTATGCCGGTCACATCCAGTCGCACGAGTGGTTGGGAATCTCGGTGTTCCTGTTTTCATTGGCGTATGCGTTGTTCCGCTGGCTCATCCATCAATACGATCTGCGGAAATGGCTGGCGGCTGTGTTGATCGTACTCATCACTATCACTGGTCACCTGGGCGGGACACTCACACACGGTGAGGACTTTTTGCTTCCACAAACGGTTGATCCTGTTGCAATCGACTGGAAAACGGCTTACTACTTTGACGATGTCATTCAACCCGTGTTACAAAATCGGTGTATCAGTTGCCATGGGCCCAACAAGCAGAAAGGAGCCTTGCGCTTGGATGGCCGTTCATGGATTGAAAAGGGCGGTGAAAGTGGTGCGGTGTTGATAGCAGGCGATGCAAGTGGCAGCGAGTTGTTGCAGCGCGTGTTGTTGCCGCTTAACCATGAAGATCACATGCCGCCCAAAGAGAAACCCCCACTCACAAAAGAAGAAATTATCTGGTTGGAAGATTGGATTAACACGGGCGCCTCGTTCGACAAAAAATTTGTAGAGGTAAGTTCGCTAACGAAGTTCGCATCCGCTCAACCAAGTACAATTTCACTGCCGGAGAAAAACATTTCCGCTGCACCGCTGGCAGCGTTAGATGCTTTGCAACGGCTGGGTGGTACCGCCATTCCGGTGAGCCAGCAGTCGAATTACCTCAGCGTGGCCCTGACTAACACCACGCCTTCCGATTCACTAATGGATGCACTTAACGCACTACGCGACCATATTGTCTGGTTAAAAGCCGACTGCAAAGGTTGGACCCCGCCGTACACGAAGGCGCTTTCGCAATTACCAAACCTGAACAAAATTTGGTTTAATAAATCAGCACTTACCGATGATTGCCTGTTGGCGATAGAGCCAGGGAAGTTGCTGCAAGCTGTGAACTTAACCGACACGCACGTTACGTTACCTGGCGTGGAGAAGTTATTGGAACGCGGCCAATTGGCGGAGCTATACCTTTTTCAAACGAACTTATTGCCCACTGATATCCAGGCGCTGCAAAAAAAGTACCCGGTCGTGCGTATCGAAGGCGGCGGCTACGAGGTACCGACTTTGGCATCGGATACTACGGAAGTAAAGTAGTGTTTGCCCCAGTTTGTCGCGTAAATCCTAGTTCACCACAGGCGCTTTCTTCACACTCAACAACTCAATACCTCTTTCTTTCGCCATGGTGTTGATGCGCTCCACGTTCCGGTCGATGGTAGCGTTTAACTTACCAAGTTCTTCATCCACCACTTTCGTGAGCTGCTGACGAACTTCTTCGCCCTGCGCAGTTGGCGGGAAATCACCTCCGCCTTGCTCATTCATCAGGTGGGCCAGCCGGTTATTCATCTTGATGCCATAGTTAAGCGGATCTTGCACACTGCGGTTTTTGGTTTGATGAATATTGTTCTCATGACTGCTCAATTCCTCTTCAAACTTCTTCACGGCATCGCTCAGGTCTTTCATCTGCGGTTCGCTGCCGATCTTGTTTTTGAGCGTGTTCAAATCATCCTTGATCTTCCGGATG
>JBIIVI010000148.1:0-8691 GCA_044339555.1 Cyclobacteriaceae bacterium
TATCTTTGCCACCCACTTAGGGATATGCAAAGTGTAGCGGAATCCAAAACCCGAAAAAGGAAAACCGAAGTAGAGCGCCCGATATTGTTACGCGCCTACGAGCTGATGTGCACCGCGCGTGCGATGGCGGAGTTATATGATGCACAGCGCGAGATTTGCAGCAAGTATGTTCACTCGACCTCACGGGGCCACGAGGCCATTCAACTAGCAGCCGGACTACAGTTGCAGGCCCGCGACTATGCCGCTTTGTACTACCGTGATGAGTCTGTTTTGTTGGGGATGGGATTGCAGCCGTGGGAGTTGATGCTACAGCTATTGGCAAAACGTGATGATCCGTTTTCCTCAGGTCGTACATACTATGGTCACCCCTCGCTGAAGCGCACGGGCTTTCCGTTGGTGCCGCACCAAAGTTCAGCCACAGGCATGCAAGCCATTCCGGCCACTGGCATGGCGCAGGGACTGGCCTACCTCGAGCAGCAAGGACTACGCAGCGAGAAAGATTCAATCGTGCTTTGCTCGTTGGGCGATGGATCCGTAACCGAGGGTGAAGTGGCCGAAGCATTTCAGATGGCGGTGCTCAAGAAGTTGCCGATTTTGTATTTGATTCAGGACAACGATTGGGGCATTAGCGCTACCGGCAAAGAAATGCGCGTGATGGACGCGTACGAATACGCTGAGGGTTTCAAGGGATTGGAACGCATGCGTGTAGACGGGGCGGATTTTGTAGACAGCTATACGGGATTAAAACGCGCTTTTGAATATGTGCGCGATCAGCGCGCGCCCATGCTGGTACACGCACGCTGTCCTTTGTTGGGGCACCACACTTCGGGGGTGCGTAAAGAATGGTACCGGGGCGACAATCTGAAACAGCATCAAAAGAGTGACCCCATCCCGAAATTAGAAAAATACTTGTTGGCGATTGGTGAATCGAAAGCTTCGTTGGAGGAACTGCGTCAGCGCGCAACCGAGCAAGTACAAGCGGATTTCGCGAAGGCAGTGGCGCAACCTGACCCAGATCCCAACGACTTTGATACGCACGAGTTTGCGCCCACACCGATCACGGAAGAGCGGGGCGTTCGCATCCCAGCCAAGGGTGAAAAAGTAGTCATGGTGGATGCGGCGCTCCATGCTGTAGATGAAATTTTGAATGCCCATCCAGAAGCGATTTTATACGGACAAGATGTGGGCGGCCGACTGGGTGGTGTATTTCGTGAGGCGGCCACGCTGGCCACCAAGTATGGCGACCATCGCGTGTTTAATACACCCATTCAGGAAGCATACATCGTTGGCTCCACCGCGGGCATGAGTTGGGTGGGAGCAAAACCCATCGTGGAAATTCAGTTTGCGGATTACATCTGGCCCGGGATGAATCAACTGGTAGAAGAATTATCGAAGGCATGCTATCTGTCGCACGGCCAGTTTCCGGTGCAGTCGCTTATTCGGGTGCCAATTGGAGCGTACGGAGGTGGTGGGCCGTACCATTCGGGTAGTATTGAATCCACTTTGCTTACGATTCGTGGCATCAAAGTAGTGTACCCCAGCAATGCGGCTGATATGAAAGGTCTGATGAAAGCCGCGTTTTATGATCCCAACCCGGTGGTGATGTTGGAACACAAGGGACTGTATTGGAGCAAGGTGCCCGGCACTCTGGAGGCTAAAACCGTAGAGCCCGATGCCGATTATGTGATTCCGTTAGGGCAAGCCAACGTGGTGCAGGAGGCCGACACCCATGTGCTCGAAGAAGGAACCGGGGCTGTGGTGATTACGTATGGCATGGGTGTTTACTGGGCGAAGGAAGCTGCGAAACAGTTTCCGGGGCGTGTAACGATTTTAGATTTACGCACTCTCAACCCGTTGGATTGGGCAGCAGTAGAGCAGCAGGTGAAGCGCCATCATCGTGCCTTTGTACTGACCGAAGAGCCACTGCTGAATTCTTTTGCCGAATCGCTGGCGGGCAGGATTTCTAAAACATGCTTTCAGTTTTTGGATGCCCCCGTTTGGACGTACGGTGCGGCCAACTTACCGGCAGTGCCACTAAATGTTGAGTTGGAAAAGATGATGCTGCCAAATGCGGTAAAAGTTGCGCATGAAATGGCGGTACTGCTTGGGTATTGATCGGTTGTGTAAGAAAGAAATCCGCTAAACAATTTCTGGGAGCTTTAGGCTTTCAGCCGATCGAGATACAGGGCCACGTACTCATCCACTTGCTTTCTGCGGTATTGCATAATGAATCGCGGATGGGGCAACGGCACGATCTCGCGGAAGTAACGACCGGTTTCGTTTAGTCGATGCAGTGCCTTAAAGTTTTCGGCTTCGCCAACGCAAAAAATCCGATTTGTGTTAAGTCCCATATCGATTTGTTGCCGTAACCACCCGTGCATCCACGGGATGAGTCGCTTTTCGAGCAAGGGCAGGTCGTAGTAATTCAGATTTTTTCCGTTTTGGGTAAACCCCAGCGGACACACGGCCGAAAAATAGAACTGCTTGTAAAACGCAGTAATCCCTCCGGCTGCGTCCATCATTCGGTACATGAACTCGCTGCTGAGTTCGCCTTTTTGTGGAAACGGATTGTCGATTCTGCACACTTCTTTTAATCGGATCGGATCGGTAAACGGAATGCCGGTGATGCCGCTGCCGAAACGACCTGGATTGATTCCAACAATCATGCTGCGCGGTTGGCGGTCGTGATAATACGAGTGGTAGAACTTTTGGCAACACGTCCAGGCACTCGTTTCCTGATAGGGATTCATCACCAGCACGCCGCGCGGCAGCTTTACCGGAATGGCAAGGTACCTTAAGAACGCAAGGATTTGCTCCGACCACGGCCGCATACTTTTTTCTTTTTCTTGTTAGCTTGCAAGTAAAATAATCCAAACGCAATGCAAAAACGATTTGTGATCTCCCTGCTGTTGATCCTCACACTTTTTAAGCCCGTTTGGGCAGACGAGGGAATGTGGTTGGTTCATCTATTGGGCCAACAAGTCTACAACGATATGGTGAAGCGCGGGTTGAAACTCACCAAAGAACAACTCTATGCCATCAACCAGGCATCGATCAAAGACGCCATCATTATTTTTGGAGGCGGCTGTACTGGCGAAATCGTGAGCTCGGAAGGCTTGATCTTCACTAATCACCATTGTGGCTACGATGCAATTGCAGCCGCCAGCTCCGTACAGAACAACTACCTGCGTGATGGCTTTTGGGCAAAGAGTAAAGCCGAAGAGATTCCATCGAAAGGGTTAACGGCTACATTCCTGCAACGAATTGAAGATGTAACCGCACAGGTAACTCCTGCGCTCCAAAATTTGTCGGGAGCAGATCGGGCCGCCAAGCAGCAAGCC
This sequence comes from Cyclobacteriaceae bacterium, assembly GCA_044339555.1. GTDB lineage: Bacteria > Bacteroidota > Bacteroidia > Cytophagales > Cyclobacteriaceae > ELB16-189. The sequence goes on from JBIIVI010000148.1 coordinate 3,342, forward strand.
ACGCTGGTGGAGATTGCAAAAAAAGCCACTGAAGGCACGCAACTGCAAGGGCGCGTGGTGCCCATGTTTGCCGGCAACCAGTTTCTGCTTTTCGTGTACGAAATTTACCGCGATATCCGGCTGGTGGGCACACCCCCGGAGAGCATTGGCAAATTTGGTGGCGATACCGACAACTGGGAATGGCCCCGCCATACAGGCGACTTCTCGGTGTTTCGCGTGTACATGAGCAAAGACGGCAAACCGGCTGAATACGCTGCTGACAACGTGCCGCTAAAACCCAAGTATCATTTGCCGGTGTCGCTCAAAGGTTTTAAAGATGGCGACTATGCAATGATTTATGGGTATCCTGGCAGTACCAACCGCTACGAGACTTCTTTTGGTGTTAAGCTAAAGACGGACGTAGTAAATCCAGCTACGGTAAATCTGCGCGACATCCGCTTGAAGCTCATGTTTGAAGAAATGAAAAAGAGCGATGCCGTGCGCCTAAAGCTGGCCTCTAACTATGCTTCGGTGGCCAACTACTGGAAGTTTTTTGATGGCGAGTCGAAGCAATTGCTGAAGTACAACGTGTACGAGCAAAAACAAAAACAAGAACAAGCATTTCAGGCGTGGGCTAAAGGCAAACCTGAATACGAAAATGTATTTGCCCAATTTGAAAAAGCCTACACCGACTGGCGGCCGTATGCGCAACATCGTCAGTATTTAAACGAAGGGATTTTTGGCTCGCCCCTCATCGCTTTCAGCGCGTCTTTACAAGCGTTGGAGCGGGCGCTCACGAAAAAGTCTCCCAGCGCGGATGAGATCAAACGCGTGGCAGAAAGTCTGCGGGGTGCCCGTGCAAGTTATCTGGAGGCTGCCAACCGCGCATCGGATGAAAAAATCGTGGCAACCATAACACATAAGTTTTTCGATGATATTGCGCGTGACCAACAACCCGCCGCGTTCTACAACGAACTTCAAAGCCGCCATGGTGATCTGAAAAATGTGGCTACCTACCAAAGATATGCTGCGGATGTATTTGATAAAACCATGATCCTGAATGACGCCGCCTGGAATAAATTTCTGGATCAGCCGGATTCAGTTTCGCTCCAGGCCGATCCCGCGTATAAACACATGTCCGCTTTTGCGAAAAACTATAACACTCGTTTCGCACCGTTGTATATGCAGTTCGCAACTGCCAATTCAGATTTGAGTCGGTTGTATTTGAAGGGCGTGATGGAAATGGAGCCTAATCAAACGCGCTACCCCGATGCCAATTTCACCCTGCGTGTTAGTTACGGTAATGTAAAGAGCTACCGGCCGCGCGATGCGGTATTTTATGACTACGTGTGTACCCTCAGTGGTGTGATGCAGAAGTATAAACCCGGTGATTATGAATTTGATTTGCCGGCTAATCTTATTGACGCTTACAATCGCAAAGACTTCTGCCCATATAAAGATGCCCGCGTAAACGATGTGGTGGTGGGCTTTATTACTACGAACGACATCACCGGCGGAAATTCCGGATCACCTGTACTCAACGCCAATGGCGAATTGATTGGCCTTGCATTTGACGGAAACTACGAAGCGTTGAGTCATAAAATCGTATTTGATAAGGACCTCAACCGAACCATTTGCGTGGATGTCCGCTATGTATTATGGTGCATTGATAAGTTGGGTGGAGCCACCAACATCATCAAAGAGTTGACGCTGAAATAGGCAACATGTAGTCCGGGTGCACGAATGCACTCGGACTTTTTTATGTACATAACCGATCCAAACGAAGTGGCCCGGCTGGCAGCCTTGCAAGCCGAACAAAATGCACACCTGAAAGTACGCGTCAAACAGATTCCAACCCGACAGTTGGACGAGATCGTGGCAACTGTCGCGAAGGATGTGATCGCTGCCATTGACTGCACTCAGTGCGCCAACTGTTGCAAGACCTTGGAACCCGAACTGTCCGAGTCGGAAATCGAACGGTTAGCGCAACATCGGCAGGAAACGCGCGCAGCCTTCGAAAAGAAGTTTTTGGGTTACGATCCCCAGCGGGAAGTTCACTATCTGAAACCGGTTTGTACTTTTCTACAGGACAACCGATGTTCCGCGTATCCTGATCGACCGATTGCATGTCGTGAGTATCCACGACTCGTACCCGACCTAAAATTTCGGTGGAAAAAAACGATGCAGGACTATCACATTTGTCCGATCGTTTTCAATACGATGGAAATCCTGCGAACGCAGTTGGGAGAATCAAAAGATGTATCGCACGGCTAAACCGGCCGAACCGGAAGCAGGCGTTACAATCAATTGGTTGTAGCGGTCGATGCCTTTTCGTAGCTGATGGTTGGCGAACACATCCAAAATCAGGTCGCCACCAATCGAGCCTAGCAGCAGCCACAAAAAAGTTCGCGCCGCGTTGGATCCACCATCATTCCATTCGCTGAAAAGAAACACAACTGGCACAATCCCTAAAAAATCGCCCACACGGTCAAGCCGCTCAAAATTCTGATAGCGCCTGGTTACTTCGCTGTCCTCGATCGAAAGCAACGGCATTTGCAAGGCATACGGCGTGCGCAACCGCAGCAGGTCGTAGTAGTATTGAAACCCGCGGTTTGAGATAGGTTTCAATTCAATCGTTTTTCGAAACTGGGCTGAAGCGCTAAGTGTAAGCAGCATCCACAAAACAGCGATTGTATATTTCATGCGTCAACAATTATTTACTAGAGGTTATACTATTTGTACAGCCAATATGCCAAAGCGCCTGCAACTACACCTTGAAATCCACCCCACACAATATCCACGACGCTTATCCAAAGTGGCCAGTCTTTCACAAACGACAGATTGGTGAAATCGTATACCACATAGATTAGAAAACCCGCCAACCCGCCAACGAGTAGAAGTGTACTCAGTTTTTGATCTGTTTGCCAGACAAATCCCAACAAAACACTTAGTAGTAATGAGATGGCCAATTGAGCGACTAAACCTGCGGGAATGTTAAACGTAATCTTTCCTTGGGGATCTAGGTTAGCCAAGTAGCCCAGCGCACTACGATACATGGGCGAGGCGATTACAGCCAGCCAGAGGTAATCCAATAGCACGAACACAAGGGCGGAGACCCCAGCCGTTTTTAAAAATCGAATACCGAAAAAATGTTCCATTTGATTTTGTCTTGGGTTGTCTCGTTTCAATTATTAAGGTAACGAATCCATTAATAGTCTTTTCAATTTGTTTAACTCCTGGCGGTTTCGTTCCGTATCAATGTTCTGGATGATGCTGTGTTTTTCGCGAGTGGTGAGTCGCCAACTTAGCGAAGCACGGGCATTATTCTGGCGGATGGAGTCCATCTTTTTGAGGATCGGGGAGTAGCTTTCCGCCTGATATTGAAGGTCGATCCGGTGCAGGGGTACCGCCATCCACTCCGTAGCCTGACCAATGAGCAAGTCGGCTGTCATGTCCTGGAAGTTTTCGAAGTTGTTGTATACGCTGCTGATGGGTTGAGTAAGGTTATCAACAATGGTTTCGCCTTTGCGCGGGGCGATGGAATGCAGTTTGGGTGAATCGCGAATAGAAACAAACAAGACACCGCGCGTGTTTTCTGCAACCCAACTCCGGAAAGCAAACATGAACCGAACTGCGTCCGACAACCCAAAGTTATCGCTGATGCCGGCATCCATGATCTGGATGGCCGGGTCGGTGGGGAGGGTGGTGTTGGGCGTGATGTAGGGGAATGTGGCACTCATCCGCAAGGCCGACAAGAACCGGAGTTGATTACTGCCATGTTCGTGAAACAATCCGTGGAAATCTACTCCGCTCACTTTGGCCAGGCCGTAGGGTGATAGTTCTTGGATTTCACTGTTCATAAAACTCATCGGGCGCGAGGCGATGTAGAGTTTGCGGCCATCGTTCACTACCGTGGGCGTTAACAGAATAGTGGGTATGTGCCCAGCACTCTCTACCGAGTCATACGCGGCCAATGGCTGATCGAGGTAACCTTCAGTTGTTTCATTCAGTTGTTCCTCGAACGTATATGCGCGGTCGCGGTGGTAGTAATTGCCGCCATACGGAAACTTGGTTAAGCCCACGAACAAGTCATTCGCGAGGAGCCCAAAAATCATCGGGTTGAGATTATCTTTCGCGATCCGTTCGCGGTGCCACGGCGCGTAAGGCCGTGTATCTTTTCCATGAAGATTTTGAATGTGTAGTTCGCGATAATAGGTGGCGCCAATAAGGCCCCCCGATGCACCGGTGATGAGAACGCTTTGTTTCATCAACGCACCATTCGTGAGACTGTCTGCCGTTTGCAGACTCGTTAACGTCCAAAGTGCCGCCCGTTTGCCACCGCCGCTCACACACAAAAACGTGAGCATCGGCTTGGTTTCACCAAACTGGGCGCGCCAATTGTTGAGGACAGCAAGGCTGCGCTGCCGGTCGCGCGCGATATGGGTCGAATCGTTTAGTTTCTTGAGTTCATCCACCGTGTAGGACGCGGGCACTCGTTGGTAATCCAATCCAAAAGCTTCGTAGCGCTTCGAGAAAAAATCTTCGCCCACCAGATGGTTAAAAACAAGAAAAAGCACAATTCCGGCCGTAGCCGACCAGCCGCCAAACCAATACGAAAACGCACCCGTTAGCATCACAAAAATGGTAAGGAAGATGATGAAGCTGGCAGCTGCCGGTAACTGAAACACGGGAACGTCTTTGAACACCCCCAGAATCAACACAAACAAAAAGATGCCAAGTTCTACCATCACGAGGCTGAAATGGTTTTGATCGAAAACCTGTAACACGGTAGCTTTGTTATAAAACCGATTTTGTTCTACCGCCTCCAAACGAAAGGGCAACGCTACATAATAGTCAACTCGCACTTGTTTCTTTTGCGCGATGCGCAATTTTTTAAGCGCACTTGCCCGGGTGATGTTCACCTGCGACTTCAGGCGCTCATCAATCCGGCACACCACGTACTTAAAGATATCTTTGTTGGTAAACCAAAAGTACAGCGTGAAAAGCAGCGTCATGGCGATGTAGCCGCTCAAAAAACCACCGAGATGCAAGGTAAGCGTAGTGGCGGTGGAGTATTCGTTGTTGAGTTGAAACACGATTACTTCATACACATAAAGCACCAGAAAAAATGCCGGTATGATGCTGTTATTGAGCTTGTATTGCGTGAACGGCTTCGGCAGGGTGCCCACGAACGAGAACCGGAGGCTGTCGTTGATGTAACAAGTGATGTGGAACGCGTTCGCGAAACCTGCCATGGCCAGACCCATGAAAAAGAAGGAGGTGAAACTCACTTCGTTCAGGTATTCAGGATCCAAAAACAAATACGGGATGCCCAGATACTTGCCAAAGTTACCGGTAATCATCGCGAAGA
>JBIIVI010000119.1:0-10197 GCA_044339555.1 Cyclobacteriaceae bacterium
CGGGTTTGTCGGACGTTATGTGTACCAGCGTACCGGTGTACCGGTGATCTACACGGAACACAATAAGCAGGAACGCTACCACGGCATCACCCGGTGGCTGAACAAGGTTACGTTCAATCGCCAATCGCTTGTTGTGGCCGTGTCGGACGATGTGGCTAAGTCGATTGCACTAAACATCCGGCCGCAGGTACCGGTGCGGACGATTCTAAACGGGGTCAATACAGGTTTTTTTCAACGGTCGGGTATCGGAAGAACGGAGATTCGCCACCAGTGCGGGCTCCCGGCTGAGGCGGTTGTGGTGGGCATTGTCTCAGTGTTTCGGTTTCAGAAGCGGCTGGTGGAGTGGTTGCAGGTTTTTCAGCGGGCCGCTGCGGCACACGCCAACTTGTACGGTGTGATTGTGGGTGATGGGCCATTGCGGGCGGAGGTAGAAGCTGAGATCGCGCGGCTGGGATTGACCGGAAGAGTGGTGCTGGCGGGTCTGCAAACGAACGTAAAGCCGTGGTATGAGGCGATGGATGTGTTTATGATGACATCGGTTTTTGAGGGGTTGCCAATTGCACTTCTCGAGGCGATGAGCATGGGGTGTGCGGTGGTAACGACCGACGCGGGTGGGATCAAAGAAGTGATTCGCAATGAAGTGGATGGGGTGATGGTGGAGGTTGATCAATGGCCGGTGTTGGCTGAGCACCTCAGCCGGGTGGCCGGTAATGCTGCGCTGCGCCATGAATTCGGGCGCGCGGCGCGGGCGCGGGTGGTGGCGGCGTTTAGTTTGAGGCGGATGGTGGGGGAGTTGGAGGGGTTGTATGGAAAGATGGTCTGGGCCGGTTGGTCTCCCGCGGGCCCCTCCACGGAGGGGATAACCTCCCCCTAGCCCCCTTCAGGGAGGGGGATAACCTCCCCTGCGGAAAGTTTTTTTATCTTGGTAAGCATGTCCCCCGCTGGCGGGGGTAGGGGGTGGAAAATATGGAGTCAGACTCATCCAATTACTACGGGTATAATAAGAAGCTTCTGGCGAATGCTCGTACGTTACGAGCGGATATGACCAAAGCGGAAGCGTGTTTGTGGAAATATGGGTTGAAAGCTCGTCAGATGGAAGGATATGTTTTTCGAAGGCAGCGACCTGTGTTAACATATATTGCAGATTTCATGTGTATTCGATTGAAACTTATCATCGAAGTGGATGGGCGAAGCCATACCTTTGCCGGTGCGCGTGAACGTGATGCAGTTAGGCAACGAGCGTTGGAGTCCGCGGGGTTCCGAGTGATACGATTTTCGGATGGCGAAGTTTTGAATGAGATGGGTTGGGTAAAAGAGCGAATTGTGGAGGAGATAAGGAGAATTGAGAGGGGTAACCTCCCCCTAACCCCCTCCAAGGAGGGGGATATACAAAAGTGATGGAGATACGGCACGCAGACGAGAGAGACATCCCAGCGATTGTATCACTGTTGAAACTCAGTCTGGGCGAATCGCTGATGCCAAAGTCGGAGGCGTTTTGGCGGTGGAAGCATCTCGACAACCCGTTTGGTCCATCGCCAGTATTGGTGGCCGAGGAAAACGGAGAGTTGATTGGCGTGCGGGCGTTCATGCGATGGGATTGGCAACAAGGCGACCGCGTGTTTCATGCGGTTCGCGCCGTAGATACCGCAACACATCCTGCGCATCAGGGCCGGGGTATATTTAAGACCCTCACCCTAAAATTGCTTGATTACTGTCGAGCCCACGGCATCGATTTTGTTTTCAATACCCCCAATGAAAAAAGCAGGCCGGGCTACCTGAAAATGGGCTGGCAGGAAGTCGGTCGGCTGCCGATCGCCTTTCGTCCGTATTGGTCGTTGGGTTCGCGCAGAGATTTGCCCCCGCCCGATTGGGACGAAGCGGTGCAAAGTCTTTCCCGGCTCGTTTTGCCTACGCGATGCGTATCTACCGCCATCTCCCCGCGCTACCTCCGGTGGCGGTATGCGCAGAACCCGAATGTCGGGTATTCGGTGATCTGCGGCGCGGGAGATCAGCCCTTTGTGTTAGTCTATCGCAAAAAAAAGATCAAAGGTCTGGATGAAATCCGGGTTGTGGAATTTCTGGGTCCGGGGTCAAGTTTTTCCGACGCCTTAGGTATACTGCGTACCCGTGAGCGCGGCTTTGGATTGCTTACGGTGAGCGGAACCACAGGTGCGCGGGTGGGTGGCATGTCTGTGGGGCCTCGGGTTACTGTGCGGATGTTAAGTGATTTCGCCCCGGTGCGTACCTTTTCGGAGTGGTCGCCATCTTTGGGCGATCTGGAATTATTCTGATCATGCTCGGAGGGATTTTCATACTACTCATTACCGGAATACTCTCGTTTGTAGTGATCGATCGGCTAACGCCAGTGGCCTCTCATCACAACGGCTTTCTCAAACGCCTGTTCTTTTTTCACACCTTTATGGCGTTGGTGTATTTTTGGTACGTCTCATTTAATCCATCAGATTCAAAAGGCTACTACTTAAAAACACTGAGTTATTTTCGAGGCCCCGCCTGGGTAGATTTTTACGGTACCAGCACCACATTTATTGAGTTTCTAGGTTACCCATTTGTTCATTTCTTCGGGTTTAACTACGAGGCGATGATGGCGCTGTTCGCCTGGTTTGGATTTTTGGGTTTCGTTTTTTTTTACCTGGCTTTTCGCGAACGCATCCATTTCCGCCATACATTTTTAGGTGTTAATCTATTCACGCTGATTTTCTTTTTGCCCAACCTTCATTTTTGGTCGGCTTCGTTTGGGAAGGGTTCTGTGATTTTCCTGGGCTTCGCGTTATTTGTTTACGGCGTTTCGCATTTGCCCACACGGTATGTTTATGCGTTGATCGGGGGAGCTCTCATTTACCACATCCGACCCCACGTAATGTTTGTGGTACTGCTTTCGTATGGCGGGGCATTTATTTTTAGTACGAAGGGGATTTCGCTGTCGTGGCGGTTGGCCTTTCTTGTCGTAGCCACGGTTGCTTTTTCGCTAATTTATCGCGACATACTCACGTTGGTAGGCATTGAGGAAGAAGACGCTGTTGGGCAAAGCTTTGACCTGACCCACCGCGCCAAGGAATTGACGAAGGCTACATCGGGAATTGATATCACTTCGTACAGCCTGCCACTTCAGGTGTTTACTTTCTTATACCGACCTTTGTTTTTTGATGCCCCCGGGATTTTGGGATTGATTGTGTCGGTGGAAAATGTATTCTATTTGGTGATGACGTTTTGGTTGCTCGGAAATTTGCGGGGTTTGCGATTTATCCTGACTGGCAATTATCTCGTGAAGGGGGCCTTGTTCAGTTTTTTAACTGTCTCGATTGCGCTTGCGCAAATTGCGGGTAATCTTGGGTTGGCCATTCGCCAAAAAAGCCAGGTAATGATTCTTTTTTTGTTTGTGGTTCTTGCGTTTCTGGATTCGGAGAAACAGAAGCAGTGGGCGGCCTACCAGGTGCGAAAGAAGAGGGAAGGGGCAAAAAAGAAACAATTTGAAAGTGAGACGATTTGAAAAAGTAGAAGTTGAAATCTGAGATTTGAGATTTGAGATCTGAGATTTGATTGGGGACTAGAGACCAGTAGCGAAGCACGAAGAATCAACCACGGCCAACGAATTAATGAACGGCATTTTCACCATATCGCTTGATTTCGAACTCCATTGGGGTGGATTTGAGAAGTGGCCATTAGAGTCGAGTCGAAAGTCGGCAGTTGGCAGGAGTGCGGAGTGGGGCGTGGGGAGTGGAGCCGTTGCGGGTCTCAAATCTAGTATCTCAAATCTCCCATCTTCCTTTTTCCAACCTGCCCGGAATTACAACGAGTACTTTTTAAACACACGCCAGGTCATTCCGGAGCTGCTGCGGCTGTTTGCCGGGTATGATGTGCATGTCACCTGGGCGACCGTGGGGTTGTTGATGCATGCCTCTCGAGCGCAAATGTTTCAGAACTTTCCAGCACTACCACCTACGTATTCAGTACGGGAGTTATCAGCTTATCAGTACATCGAATCAACCGGGATTGGTGTGGACGAATCCACAGATCCCTTTCATTTTGCCGATTCGCTGGTGAGGCAAATTGTTGCCACTCGCCATCAGGAACTTGGCTCGCATACCTTTGCGCATTTTTATTGCAATGAGCCGGGGCAGACGTTGGAACAGTTTGAGGCCGACTTGCAGGCGGCACAGCGTGCAGCAGCACACTATGGTATACCTCTAAGCTCATTGGTGTTTCCCCGAAATCAATTTAACGATAGCTATTTGCATGTGTGCTACCGAGCCGGCATTCGCGCGGTGCGGTCGAACCCGGTGGATTGGTTTTGGAAAATCGACAGTACCCGGGCGGAGAGTAAATGGAAGCGTTTCAACCGTGGTCTCGATGCCTATTTTCCGGTAGGGTCGCACAACTCGTATCGACTGTCCGACATCCCCGTAAGGGAAGGATTTCCAGTCTGCCTGCCGGCCAGTCGCTTGTTGCGGCCCTACCGACCGTCTGAATTTTTTTTGAATGCGTTAAAGATTAAACGGATTCAATCGGAGATGACTCGCGCCGCGCGGCTAGGCGAGGTGTATCATCTCTGGTGGCATCCGCATAACTTTGGGCGGCACCCGGTACAAAGCCTGCATGGCCTGACCCACATCCTGGAACACTACCAACAGTTGCGCACGGCCTACGGCATGCAAAGCTTAACGATGGGTGAAATTACGAACCGCCTGCGCCTATGAGTCGGAAGCCACGCCTCGTGCGCATTACTACTGTGCCGATTTCGTTAAAATTACTGTTAGAAGGTCAGCCTGCGTTTTTTCAGCAACAGGGTTTTGAAGTGCTTACCGTAAGTGCGGCAGGGCCGGAGGTACGCGATTTGGAGGCCGTGGGTGTCCCACACCGCATCATTCCGTTCACCCGCAGAATTACCCCGTGGCAAGATCTCGTTTGCCTGGTGCAGTTGGTGCGCTTGTTGCGCGCCTTTCGGCCCGATATTTTACATACACATACCCCTAAGGCAGGTTTACTCGGCATGTTGGCCGCGTGGCTGGCGCGCGTACCTGGCCGTCTGCATACGGTAGCGGGCTTACCCCTGATGGAAGCCACGGGTATGGCACACTTGATTCTTCAAACCACCGAAACGATCACCTACGCCTGCGCTACCCGGGTGTATTCAAACTCGCGGGGTCTGCTTCGCTTTATCACGCAACACTTTCCGCGCCACGCCCACAAATTCCACGTGTTGGAAAATGGCAGTACCAATGGCATTGATGTGGTGCGCTTCACCGCAACGCCCGAACTACACGCACAGGCCCGGTTGTTACGCGCACAACTCGGTATTTCTGCCGATGCGGTGGTCATTGGGTTTATTGGTCGGTTGGTGGGCGACAAAGGCATCCATGAGTTGGTGCGTGCTTTTTTGCTGTCGAATCGGCCGGACACGCATCTGGTGTTGGTGGGAGCCTTTGAAGACGAGCGTGATCCGGTGGAGGCAGCGGTGAAGCGCGAGATCGTATATCATCCGCTGATTCACAGCGTTGGGTTTCAAGCGGATGTGCGGCCATGGTTGCTGGCGTTTGATTTATTTGCCTTCCCCAGTTACCGCGAGGGGTTTCCGAATGTGGTGATGCAGGCCGCATGTTTGGGGGTGCCGTGTGTGGTAAGCGACATTAACGGCTGCAATGAGTTGGTACAGCCGGGGCATTCGGGGTGGCTTGTGCCGCCAAAGAACGCAGGTGCGTTGGCTGATGCGCTTGCCGAAGCGCTGGCGCAGCCGGCTTTGCGTGCCGAATTTGCGCGCACGCTTCGCCAGTTCGTGGCCGACCACTACGAGCGAAAGGTGATTTGGGCGGCCTTGCTCCGTGAGTATCAGCGCGTGCTTACTTTTGTGTAATTTTTTTTGTGTACCGGGTAGTGATCAAACCTTTTTTCGACCGGCTGGCAGCGGGTGTAGCTTTACTTGTGGCAGCGCCGGTGCTTGTTTTGGCGGCGCTGGCGCTTGCCGTTGCCCAGCAGGGGCATGTCTGGTTCAGACAAGAGCGGCCGGGGCGTGGCGGAAAGCCGTTTCGGATCTGGAAGTTTAAAACGATGACCGACGCCCGCGATGCGCGGGGCGACTTGCTGCCGGACGCGCAACGCCTCACCGCGGTGGGTAAGTTTATCCGAAAAACATCGGTAGATGAATTGCCTCAGTTGGTGAATGTAGTGTTGGGCCAGATGTCGCTGGTGGGCCCGCGCCCCTTACTGATGGAATACCTACCGTTGTACAATGCGGAGCAGTTCCGGCGGCACGAAGTCTTGCCCGGCATTACCGGCTGGGCGCAAGTGCAGGGGCGCAACACCGTACCGTGGCCGGAGCGCTTTGCGCTGGATGTGTGGTACGTAGATCATCAGTCTTTTTCGCTCGATTTAAAAATCCTATTTTTATCGGTGGCAAAGGTGTTTAAAGCCGAAGGCATCAGCAGTGCAACTGCTGCAACAATGGAAAAATTTCGTGGGAACAAGTAATGTTATACTCATCGGGGGCGGCCAACATGCCAAAGTGGTGATCGATGGATTACTTGAGGCGGGTCTCATGGTGCAGGCGATTTTCGATCCCAAACTTTCCGGTGTGTATCGCGGTATCCCACAGCTTGCCCATTACAGCACGGAGCAGTTTCCCGGTGCCCTGGCACTGGTGAGCATAGGCAGCAATGCCAGTCGGGAGCGGATGGCCGCGGTGTGTGGGCATTCGTACTTTACGTTCATCCATCGGTCGGCCGTGGTATCCGCGCAAGCGACTGTCGGACAAGGAAGCATGATCATGCACCGGGCGGTGGTTCAGGTGGAGGCCCGAATTGGCGCGCACGTCATCATTAATACAGGGGCCCAGGTGGATCATGAATGTGTGATTGAATCTTTTGTACACATAGCGCCGGGCGCGGTGCTCTGCGGATGTGTGCAGGTGGGCGCAGGCACACTCATTGGCGCCGGAGCGGTAGTGATTCCCGGTGTTAAGATTGGGCGTAACGCCACGGTAGGTGCCGGGGCCGTGGTTACGCGCGATGTGCCCGATCTGGCTACTGTAATGGGTAATCCGGCCCGGGTTAAACCCGTAAGTCGATGATCCAGCGCATTGCCATTATCGGAGCGGGCGGCCTCGGCCGCGAGGTGTTGAGTTTAATCCGCGCATTACCACAGTGGAGTTGCATTGGTTTTTTTGATGATGGCATGGAAAGGTATTCGCTCGTAGGCGGTTTGCCGGTGCTGGGCGCGGTGTCGGATGTTCAGCCCACACAAGATCTTGCTTATGTGGTGGCGATCGGTCATCCAAAAACAAAAAAAGCAATTGTCGATCGGCTTCCCGCCGGCGTTCACTTTGCTACGCTGGTCCATCCTAAAGCGGTGTTGCAAGAAGAGGAATCCATTGTTTTGAATCCCGGAGTAATCATTGGCGCCGGGAGTGTGCTCACCACTACAATAAAAATAGGGCGTCACTCGCTGGTGAATCTCAATTGTACGGTTGGTCATGATGTAACCATTGGCCCGTTCAGTTCGGTTATGCCCGGGGCAAATCTGGCGGGGTCTGTGGCGGTGGGTGAGGGTGTGCTGATCGGCTCGGGCGCGAATGTGTTGAATGGTATTTCTGTGGGCGATTTCGCACGTGTGGGATCCGGTGCGGTGGTGACTAAATCGGTGGCGCCGGGCCTAACCGTTGTAGGTATTCCTGCAACCCCAAGCCAATCATGAAAGCAGAAGTACTGCGGTTGTGGCGGCAGTTTCGTCCAACACTTGTTTTCATCGGGGTCTTTCTGGCCACCTACCTTGTGCTTAATATTTTTTATGGGATTTATATCACCCAGTTTTATCCTGAGGTGGATCCGGTAACGGAATGGGTTACGCGCCAAACGTCTCACACGCTAACCTTTTTCGGTTGGGAGAACAGGGCACAAAATCATCCCACCAAACCCACTACTTTCATTTCGTACGAAGGAACCGGGATCATCTCGATCTATGAAGGCTGCAACGGACTTAACGTTGTCATTGTGTTCTTCGCGTTTCTTGCGGGTTTTGGGCCGTATGTGAGGAGTTTAATTTGGTTTATACCGCTGGGCGTGATGTTGATCCATTTCGGCAACCTTGCCCGTATCCTGCTGTTGTTTTGGGTGTCGCTGCGGATGCCCGATTATCTTTACTTCACCCACAAGTATTTGTTCACCGCATTTCTTTACGGTTGGGTGATGCTGCTTTGGGGAGCCTGGTTGTATCTCACCAAAAAGCCGGCGCATGCCTAGTCGTTTGGTGCGACTTCTGGTGGGCGGTGCCGCGTTACTTAGCCTCCTGATATTGTTTTTATTTCAGGGCTATGATGTTGCGGCGCATGCGGGCGTGACCGATGCCAAGTGGCGGTTTATAATTAACCGGTTAATCCGCTTTTTACTGAACGATTCGTTGGTGGTGGTGTTGATCTACGCCCTTTTTGTCGACCGAAACATGACCCGGTTCGCAGTGTTGGTTCAGTTTTTAGGATTTGCCTTTCTGCTGTGCCCCTATCTTATCTTGAAGTACCATTGGCCTGGCTACAACGGGCCGCTGCTTTCTTTTTTACACCGGCTGGTGGTAAATCCGCTGTTGATGTTATTGCTTATTCCGGCATTTTACCTCCAGCAGCAGCGCGTTAAATAGGGCCGATTATCTTTGCGGCCATGAGCAAACCCAGGATTTGGCTTTCTTCTCCGCACATGGGCGGCGCGGAGATTCGGTATGTGCAGGAGGCGTTTGATACGAATTGGATTTCGCCCGTTGGGCCGCACATCACAGCGTTCGAACAAGCGTTGGGCGCCTACACCCATGTGTCCCACGTAGCGGCACTTAGTTCGGGCACCGCGGCCATTCACCTGGCGCTCATCTTATTGGGCGTGGGCGCTGGCGATGAGGTCATGTGCCAGTCGTTTACGTTTAGCGGCACGTGTAATCCCATCCGCTATCAAGGCGCCACACCTGTTTTCATTGATTCGGAGGCGGACACCTGGAATATGGACCCCGTGTTGCTGGAAGAGGCGGTCGAAGATCGGCTGCGAAAAACCGGACGGCTCCCCAAGGCGATTATCGTGGTGCACCTGTATGGGATGCCCGCGAAAATGAAAGCGATTCAAGCCGTTGCTACGCGGTTCGGGATACCTGTTATTGAAGATGCGGCCGAGGCACTTGGATCAGTTTATCATGGCCAGGCTTGCGGATCGATGGGCGACTTCGGGATTCTATCGTTCAATGGAAATAAAATCATTACCACGTCTGGTGGTGGAGCTTTACTTTCAAGTCGGGAGGATTGGATCTCCAAAGCACGCTTCCTGGCTACCCAGGCGCGGGATCCTGCGCCCCATTACGAACATTCGGAGATCGGCTACAACTACCGGCTCAGCAACATTTCTGCGGGAATTGGTCGCGGACAACTGGAAGTGATTGCCGACCGCGTAGCCGCGAGGCGTGCGAATTTTGACTTTTATCGATCGAAGCTAAGCACGTTGCCGGGCTTTCGGTTTTTGGCAGAGCCCGCGGAGGTTCATTCAAATCGTTGGTTGTCAACGGTTTTGATCGATCCAGCCCAAACCGGTGGTGTGGATCGGGAGCGCATCCGACTTGTTTTGGAGGCCGAAAATATCGAAAGCCGCCCCCTGTGGAAGCCCATGCATTTGCAGCCCGTTTTTCGTGAGTTTCCGTTTTATGGCCGTGGTTTGAGCGATCAATTGTTCGAAACGGGGTTGTGTCTTCCTTCGGGAACGCAGATGTCCCAGGGTGAGCTTGCGCGGGTGTGCGATCTCGTTACCGCGGCGGTTACCAAACAAGTTTAAGCACCATCTACCACCGGATGATTTTGGGGTTAGGAATCAGGGTTTTACCGGCCCGATTCGTTACCTTTGACGATTCAACGGACTGGTGGGGCTCGTGAAGTGGAATGAACTGGCCCGGCCTTTGCAAAACGAAGATATTTTGCTCGAAAAACGAATGAACTTACCTATGCGCGTGCTCAAATTATTGCCCCTTTTGTTATTTGGATTTTGGGGGAGTTTGGTTGCTCAGACCACGTACTATTCGAACGGGGGTGATTGGAACCAGAGCACCTCGTGGTCTACGGTAGCGTTTGGAAATGGAACCAATGCCGGGCCTGCGCCTTCCTATCCGGTTGCGGGCGATATTGTGAACATCGGAGGGGGATTTACTATTACGGTTACAGGCAACGAA
>JBIIVI010000120.1:0-10097 GCA_044339555.1 Cyclobacteriaceae bacterium
ACTCCGCGAATCTCGTACCGCGAAACAATTCGCAAGCCTGCCTTGGCCAACTACCGACATAAGAAACAGTCGGGTGGGGCAGGCCAGTTTGGCGAAGTGTATCTGAAGATTGAACCTTATACCGAAGGTATGCCCGAACCTACCGAATACAGCGTGCGCGGCAAAGAAGTGATTGATTTAGAGTGGGGCGGTAAACTGGTATTTTACAACTGCATTGTAGGTGGTGTAATCGATACGCGGTTTATTCCTTCCATTTTAAAGGGTGTGATGGAGAAAATGGAGGAAGGCCCGATTTCCGGATCGTATGTGCGCGATGTGCGCGTGATGGTGTACGATGGCAAGATGCACGCAGTAGACTCGAACGACATCTCGTTCAAGATCGCGGGCATGATGGCTTTCAAAGAGGCATTTATGAAAGCCGAGCCGTTGCTGCTCGAACCGATTTACGATCTGGAGGTTATGATGCCCGAAGAATCGATGGGTGATGTGATGAGCGATTTGCAAACCCGCCGGGCGCTGATCATGGGCATGGATGCCATCAAAAACATGCAGGTAATCAAAGCGCGGGTGCCGCTGGCTGAACTAGACCGCTACTCCACTACGTTGCGTTCGCTCACGCAAGGGCGCGCCAGCTTTGCGCAACGGTTCTACGAGTTTGAACCTGTTCCGTACGAAATCCAAGTGAAACTGGCCAAGGAGCTCCAGGAAGAAGTGGAAGCTTAGACGAGTTCAAATTAATAGCGCTCCAGAATAATTGGCAAGGCATGCCATAACGATGGAACCTGAAAGTCGCCTTGATTTTCAGGTTCTATCTCGTTACCCACCTGTATGGTGCGGATGCCCAATGCCCGCGCAGGTATCATGTCGCGCCCGCGATCGCCCACCATCCACGACTGGCTCGCATCAATGTCAAACCGAGCGATCGCTTTTTCGAAAAGAAGGGTGCCTGGTTTTCGGGCTAACGAGTTCGTTACACTTGGGTGATAAGGGCAATAGTAAATGGCGTCAATCACATGCTCGCATGCTTGTTGCAAAGCCACGTGGCACACCTTCATTTGGCGCGCAGTATAAATTTTTTGTGCAATTCCCGATTGGTTCGTGACCACCACCAATTTAAAGCCGGCAGTCTTTAATTGATACAAGGCCTCCGGAACACCGGGCAAGATCTTGAAACGCGTGAGGCGATACGTGTACTTGGGGTCGTCTTCATTCAACACCCCATCGCGATCCAGAAACACACACGGTACCCCCATGGCCGCAAAGAAAATAAAATTTTGATCACGAAAGCGGGTTAACTTTACCGTTTTTGCAGCGATGGAACCTACCCGAGCAGCCGCCAATCCCTGGAAGACCCTGGGGGAATCGGTGAAGTACGACAATAAGTGGATTACCGTAACCGAGTATCAGGTGTTGAATCCGTCCGGGCGGCCGGGCATTTACGGCAAAGTGCATTTCAAGAATCAGGCCATTGGAATAGTGGCGTTAGACGAACACGATAACACCTGGCTTGTGGGACAGTATCGCTTTACGCTGGATGCTTGGAGTTGGGAGATCCCAGAAGGCGGTGGACCATTGGACCAAACTCCACTAGAGGCTGCGCAGCGCGAGTTGCGCGAAGAGACCGGACTGGTGGCCCGGCAATGGACGCGCATCATGCAGTTGCACACGTCTAACTCGGTAACGGATGAGGTAGGGTATATTTTTCTGGCGGAAGATTTACAACAATTGGAGGCGAATCTGGAGGAAACGGAGGCCGACTTGAAAGTCTGGAAACTCCCATTTGTTGAAGCCTTGCAACTGGTCTTGGATGGAAAGATCACAGATAGCCTGAGTGTGATGGCGATTTTGAAAGTAGCACGTTTAAAAGGATTCTAACGATGAACGACATGATTGTGGCCAAAGGCCTGCGCAAGCTCTACGGCAAGCAAGTGGTGCTGAAGGGAATTGATCTCACGGTGCAGCCGGGCGAGTTGATTGGTTACATCGGCCCGAATGGAGCCGGCAAAAGCACCACTATAAAAATTCTATGTGGGCTTATTCCCGAGTTTGAGGGCGAAGCAACCCTTTTCGGCATGGATGTACGCACCGATACCGTGGCGATCAAACAGAAGATCGGCTACATTCCGGAGAATGCGGCTTTGTACGAAAACCTGACGCCCATTGAGTACCTGTTGTTCGTGGGACAACTACACGGACTACCGGAAACCACTACCCAAAAGAAAGCCACAGAACTGTTGCGGTTGTTTGATCTGGACAAAGCACAAGGCAACCGCATGGCGGCCTTTTCCAAAGGCATGCGGCAAAAAGTATTGTTGATCTCAGGTTTGCTGCACAACCCGGATTTGATTTTTCTGGATGAACCGCTTAGTGGGCTGGATGCCAATGCGGTTATTTTGGTGAAGGAGGTTTTGATGCAGCTAAAGCAAAGCGGCAAAACCATCTTTTATAGTTCCCACATCATGGAAGTGGTGGAGAAACTCTCCGATCGAATCATCATCATCCACCAGGGGCAGCTCATTGCCAATGGTTCGTTTCAGGAGCTAAGTCGCGATGCGCAGGGCGGTTCGTTGGAGAAAATTTTCACTGAGCTTACCGGCCAACAAGAGCAGGTGTCGGTGGCAGGCAATGTGATCGACATTATTCAACAAAAATGATTCGGGTTGCACTTTTTTTGCTTCGCCTGATGAAGCCACTTTTCGGCTGGTGGAATGTTCCCTTCGACCAGGTGTACGCGATCGTCCGAATCAAATTGTTGCT
The DNA here is from genome assembly GCA_044339555.1 of Cyclobacteriaceae bacterium. Classification (GTDB taxonomy): domain Bacteria; phylum Bacteroidota; class Bacteroidia; order Cytophagales; family Cyclobacteriaceae; genus ELB16-189. The sequence goes on from JBIIVI010000120.1 coordinate 2,758, forward strand.
GGACACGCGCCGAACGGGCGCCCTCGGATTTCAGGGGCAGAGCGACACCAGTGCTTCAATGGGGTGGGCTTACATTTTCTATACCATTATGGGCGTGTTCGTGGGCGTTTTGTTAATAGTGGTTCCATCCACGATTGTGAGCTATGCACTGTACCATCTTTACCTCATGTTTTTTGTCGCTATCATTTTGATCAGCGATTACAGCAGTGTGATTCTGGACACGAGCGACAACACCATCATCTTACCACGCCCGGTAAGCAGCAACACACTTTTAGTAGCTCGCATCACACACATTGTGCTGTACATCGCGCAGTTCTTTCTCTGTTTGGCATTGGGCCCAATCGTTGTTTCGTTTTTCGTTCATGGCTGGCAAGCAGGCCTTGTTAATCTGCTCGGCTCGGTATTGAGTGTGGGGTTTGCGTTTGCAGCTACCGGAGGCCTTTATCTTTTGTTGATTCGGTTTTTCAAAGAAGAAAGTCTCAAATCAGCCATCAACTACTTTCAAATTGGCAGCACGATTTTAATGCTCACCTCCTACCAGGTGCTACCGCGGTTACTCAACGTGTCCGATCTGGAGGGCATAGCCCGGGAACTGCCGGTTTGGTCGCTGCTGGCACCGCCTCTTTGGATGGCCGGGGCCATCACACCGTTTATTGATCAACCACATTCCGTTCTTTCCATAGTTTGTACGATCCTTGCCATTACCTCGCCCTTTCTGGTGATCTGGGCAAGCAGAAAATATTTGGCTCCCGTGTTTGCCACGCGCCTGGCCGACTTAGGCACCAGCACCACACGAGCGATGGCAATGGAGCGGCCGCGGACAAGTTGGCTGGATTCGTTGGGGCGCATGGTCACCCAACCCGGGCCAGAGCGTGCTGCTTTTGTGTTGGTGCGCCAGTACTTTCAGCGCGATCGTAAACTGAAGCTGCGCGTGTATCCTTCCATTGGCTATTTTTTGGTGATGGCGGTGTTGTTGCTGGTTCGTACCAAAGACAATAACCAAACGTGGGGCGATTTTTTTCAACAACTTCCCACCACGCAGGATCACTTGTTTGTTCTTTATGCTTGCATTTTTCTGGTTTTTGGAGCTGCCTTTGAAATATACTTTTCCGATGAGTTTAAAGCGGCTTGGATTTATCTGGCGGCTCCGCTCGAACGACCCGGCATCATTTTACTCGGCACATTCAAAGCAATTGTAGTGGGATTCTTCCTGCCGTTTTTCTTGATTGTGAGTTTGCCTGTACTGTTCATTTGGAAGTTTGCCGCACTTCCGGCCATCATCATCAGTTTGGTCGTGAGTATGTTGGTAATCGTTGTCGTATTGCTCGCTAATGAAAAGCATCTGCCCCTCAGCTTGCAGCCTTCTGCGCGCAACCAGAGCGGCAACGTAGTGCGCGGCATCATGGCGTTGATTCTGCTGGCTCTTGTGGGCTACGGTCATTACTTTTTAACGCGGTTGGGCTTATGGCAATGGCTGGCGGTGCCAGTGGCGGGCGGCTTAACTATTTTTCTGTTGCGTAAGTATGCGCGGCTGAGTTGGAAGCGGATCCTATTGTAATCTGACCGGATGAAATATCCATGCACTGCGTTCACCCAAAGGGATGTTAATTGGGCTTGGATATTCCCTGTGACCTTAGACAAAAAATTGTTAACCCATGAAACCGAGCATGATGAGATTTATCACACAGGGGAATGAAAATGGCGAGGGTCCATCTGTCCTTAAACTTAAAATTATTTTCAGATGAAACTTCGCAGCGAAATCAGTAAGAATCTCCGGCTGGCGGTGCCCGTCATGCTAAGTCAGTTAGGCCACGTGATGATGGGCGTAACTGACAACATCATGGTGGGCCAGTTGGGTGCCACTTCACTGGCGGCTGCGGGCCTTGCCAATGTAGCCTTTAATGTTCTGTTGTTGTTTGGAATTGGCGTGTCGTACGCCATTACACCGCTGGTGGCCCAAGCAGATGGCGAAAAAGATGTATCGGGTGTAAGCAACATTCTCCGACACGGACTGGCCATCAACGTGCTGACCGGTTGTTTGCTGGCGCTGGTGGTATTCTTCGGCAAAAACATTTTGTATGTCATTGGGCAACCGCCCGATGTGGTGGAGCTTGCCCTTCCGTACCTGAACATCGTAACGGTGTCCATCATTCCCGTATTGGTGTTTCAAACCTTCCGGCAGTTGTCGGAAGGGTTGTCGAATACACGGCTCGCAATGGTGATCGTACTCAGCGCTAACGTACTGAACATCATCCTCAACTACATGCTGATTTACGGACATGGCGGGTTTCCTGCCCTAGGGTTGAATGGGGCGGGTTATGCCACCTTGATTTCGCGGGTGATCATGGGGTTGGGAATTGCATACTACGTATACCAAGCGCCCTTCTTTCGTCCATATCGCGCAGGTTTTCGGTTTCGGCAATACTCAAGGAAGTTGTTTTCGAAAATGTTGCACATCGGTATTCCGGCCGGCATGCAGTTTATTTTTGAAGTGGCCGCCTTTGATTTTTCATTGGTCATGATGGGCTGGATTGGCACCCAAGCACTGGCCGCCCACCAAATCGCTATCAATCTGGCTACCATTAGCTACATGACTACCTCGGGGCTTGCGGCAGCGGCTACCATTCGCGTGGGACAAGAGCTGGGGAAAAATGATATTCCGAACTTGCGCCATGCTGCTTTTGTGATCATTCGAATGGCGCTGGTTTGGATGTTGGTCTGGGCGATTGTTTTTGTGCTGGGCCGGTCGGTGCTGCCGCAGCTCTATGTGCAAGATCCCGATGTGATTGCCATTGCTGCGCCGCTGATCGTCATTGCTGGTTTGTTTCAACTCTCCGATGGACTTCAGGTAGTTTCGGTGGGTGCGCTTCGCGGACTTCAGGATGTAAAAATTCCTTCCCTCTTGATTTTTGTTTCGTATTGGATCATCGCCTTGCCCCTCGGCTATTGGATGGCTTTTTACTTGCAGTGGGGTGCCATCGGTATTTGGACCGGCCTGCTAATCGGGTTAACGCTCGTAGCGCTGGCCGTTACCTATCGGTTTCATCGCCTTTCAAGCGCGTTACTGACTTTAGCGCACCGTGCGGATAAAGTAAATGAACACGGATAGTGCCAGCGGGTACAAAAACAAATAGCTGGGCGAACTACGCAACGCCCCCGCCAAAATCGCCACCGGTGCAATCAACAACAAAACTCCAATTCCGATGATCCAACCTTTGTAGGGATGCTGGGAGCGATAGATTTGCAGTAGCTGATACACCAGATAGGCGAAGGCCGCCACGTTGAAGGCCAACAGCAAGATGCGGAGAATGATCATGGGAAAAAGTATTTTTGTAAATCTATGCAATATCGCGAATACGCGCTGATCGTGGCAGGTGGAAAAGGCACACGCATCAAAAGCAAAATTCCAAAACAGTTTATCGCACTGGCGGGCAAACCCGTTTTGATGCACACGATCGATGCATTTCTGGCATACTCACCCTCCTTGTCAATTGTGCTGGTGTTACCCGAAGATGATTTTTCTACCTGGGCGGAGCTATGTCAGTTGCATCAGTTTAACCGACAGGTGACTCTACAAAAGGGAGGCGATACGCGGTTTCAGTCGGTGCGGGCCGGCCTTTCACGAATTGAAGGCGAGGGGCTAGTGGCCATTCATGATGGCGTGCGGCCGCTGGTGAGCCCGGATATCATTGGCGCGTCCTTTCGGCTAGCTGCCGTGCATCAGTCGGCCGTAGCTGCCGTGCGACTCAAAGAATCGATCCGCATGACGGATCAGGATAACACAAAAGCCGTAGATCGATCTCGCTTTCGGTTGATTCAAACTCCACAAACGTTTCTGGTATCGACAATCAAAAAAGCATACGAGCAAAAAGAAGAACCCGGCTTTACAGACGATGCCAGCGTGGCGGAGAAAAACGGTTTGGTGATATCGCTCTTTGAAGGCAGCTATGAAAACTTAAAGATCACCACCTCGGAAGATTTGATTGTAGCGGAAACGCTCTTGAAAACGCGGGCACTCGATTGAGTCGCAATAAAAAAGGGGCATTACAGCCCCCTCGTTTTTGCTCTTTCGAACCTCAGTACTCGTCTTCGTTGAAGAAAAAGTCTTCTTTGGTGGGATAGTCGGGCCAGATTTCTTCAATGCTTTCGTAGGGCTGGCCATCGTCTTCCAGTTCTTGCAAGTTCTCCACTACTTCCAGCGGTGCACCCGAGCGAATCGAAAAATCGATCAATTCATCTTTCGTTGCCGGCCAGGGCGCATCCTCCAGATAAGAAGCCAATTCGAGTGTCCAATACATAGTATGCCCTTTTAATTTTCCGCAAAAATAAAATTAAATTCTCCCTGCGCAATAGGCGGAAAAAATTGACTGCGGCTGGTGGCCGGGGTTTGATTCGGAAGGGGCAAAGGGCCACCGAAAGGCCGTTTTCAGGGGTAAAAAAATTCGGGTGGTTTTCCTATCAGAACCGCTTAGCGTTCGCTTAAGTGGGTTTTCGTTTGGGCTATTCATTATATCGATTTCCGTTCAACCGATGAAGTGGACAAAAACACCCGGCAAAACGCGTTTGCAGGCTTAGCACGCTTCGCCAAAAACCACCATATTTGCCAGCTATTTTTATCGACCTATGGCTGACGAAAAGATTATTTTCTCCATGACGGGCGTCAACAAGATTTATCCGCCCAATAAACAAGTACTCAAAAACATCTACCTGTCGTTCTTCTACGGTGCCAAGATTGGCGTGCTGGGTTTGAATGGCTCTGGTAAGTCTTCGTTGCTGCGAATCATTGCGGGCATCGACAAAGAATTTCAGGGTGAGGTAGTTTCGGATTTGAGTTTTTCTGTGGGATTGCTGGAGCAGGAGCCACAATTGGATAAATCCAAAACCGTAAAAGAAATCGTGGAAGAAGGTGTGGCGGAGGTGTCTGCGCTGTTAAAAGAATTTGATGCGATCAACGAAAAGTTTGCCGACCCGGCCGTGATGGAAAATCCGGATGCGATGGAAAAACTCATCACCAAGCAGGGCGAAATTCAGGAGAAATTAGATGCGGCTAACGCGTGGGAATTAGATCATAAATTGGAGCGTGCCATGGATGCCTTGCGCTGTCCACCGCCGGATGCAGGCGTTGAGCACTTATCGGGTGGCGAGAAACGCAGAGTGGCGTTGTGTAGGTTGTTATTGCAAGAGCCAGATGTATTGTTGTTGGATGAACCCACCAACCACCTGGATGCGGAATCCGTGTTGTGGCTGGAAGAGCACCTGCGGCAATACAAGGGAACGATCATCGCGGTCACGCACGACCGCTACTTCTTGGATAACGTAGCCGGTTGGATTCTGGAATTGGATCGGGGCGAGGGTATTCCGTGGAAAGGCAACTATTCGAGTTGGCTGGAGCAAAAACAGAAACGCCTGCAACAAGAAGAGAAAACCGAGAGCAAGCGCCAGAAGGCGCTGGAGCGGGAGTTGGAGTGGGTGCGCATGAATCCCAAAGGTCGGCATGCCAAAGGCAAAGCACGTTTAAGCAACTACGAAAAATTGCTGAGTCAGGAAGCGCGCGAGAAAGAAGAAAAGCTGGAGTTGTTTATTCCTCCCGGCCCGCGCCTGGGTAACAAAGTGATTGAAGCGAAGGGTGTGGCGAAAGGGTATGGGGATAAGCTCTTGTATGAAAACCTTACGTTCTCGTTACCGCCAGCCGGCATCGTTGGAATCATCGGTCCGAATGGTGCGGGTAAGACCACGTTGTTCAAAATGATTACGGGCAAAGAGCAACCCGATGCCGGAACGTTTGAAGTAGGCGAGACAGTGAAGATTGCTTATGTGGATCAGGAGCACGATGATTTGTTGCCAGAAGATACCGTGTTTCAGGCAATCACCGGCGGCCACGATTTGATTTTGGTGGGCGGCAAGGAAATCAACTCGCGTGCATACGTGAGCAAATTCAATTTCAGCGGTACCGATCAGCAAAAGAAGGTAAAAGAACTTTCTGGTGGGATGCGCAACCGCGCCCACCTGGCCATCGCGCTGAAGCAGGGTGGTAACCTGCTGTTGTTGGATGAACCTACGAACGATTTAGATGTAAACACGCTGCGTGCCCTTGAAGAAGCCCTCGAAAACTTTGGCGGTTGTGCGGTGATCATCTCACACGATCGTTGGTTTTTGGATCGGGTTTGCACCCACATTCTTGCGTTCGAAGGCGATTCGCAGGTGTTTTGGTACGAAGGTACTTTTAGCGAATACGAGGAAAACAAAAAGAAACGCCTTGGAGACGATCAGCCACACCGCATTAAATACAAGAAGTTGGTGAAGTAAGAAATTCGTTTCTGAACGAGATGGCTTACTGCCCGATCATCACAAACGCCCCCCAATAGAAAGGTTCGGGGAATTTCTTTCTGAGTTCGTCTTGCGCTTGCCGGAACGCTACTTCTTTGGTAGCACCGGTGAGCCAGAATTGGTAGAAGTATGTCATGAGCTGTTGAGTGGCTTCATCATCCACATTCCATAAACTCATAATTACTTTTTCAGCACCGGCAATGGCAAACGCACGCTTCAATCCGTAAACACCCTCCCCATTTTGAATCGAACCTAATCCCGTTTCGCAGGCCGATAGGGTAACCAACTCGGTTCCATCCAAATTCAGGTTCATCACTTCCTGGGCGGTGAGAATGCCATCCTGCGTGGGTTCAGCTGGGTTTTGTCCCACATTAATAAAATCTTCGGCACCGGCCAAGATCAGACCACACCGCAGGAGCGGATTTTCTATATACTTTTTCACACTCTCGGCATCCCCAAAATCGGGATCATCCAAAAAGAAACCGTGCGTGGCTACGTGCAGTACGCGGGGTGCTTCCATTTGCTTGATGGCTGCCTCATGTGCATCGGTTCCCGTGCGGGGCAATACCTCCCCGTTTTTCGTTCGCAGTAATTTTTCAATTTCACTTACTTCCACCTGGGTACCGGGCAGTGGAGAAATTTCACCCCCACGAAACACGCGCAAGATTCCCGCACGTGTGCCACGATTTACTTTCTCACCGGTTGGTGGTGGAGTTATTTCTTTTTTGGCCACAGCAAACTGCGGGGAGCCCACGAGGTAGTACCGGTTATTTGGTTTAGTTGTAGCCGCTGCAACCACCAAGTCTTTGGTATTGGTCAGGTTTTCAATTTGAATTTCTTCAAAAAGATATTTTTTTGTGGCCGGATTGAAAAGGGTGTTCAAATTTAGTTGGTGATAAGCACCGTCTGGCGCTACATAAACGCGTTTGATGTTTTGAAGGAACGGTTGCAACGGTACCCAGTAAATTGAATAGGAGAGTGTATCGCGGATATTGAACTTGATGGTGTTCCGA
>JBIIVI010000121.1:0-10092 GCA_044339555.1 Cyclobacteriaceae bacterium
GCGGGCCCCATTACCATCGGTCCAGTTGACTCGGTAACCCGTTCCGTTGGCTAAGAAATTACTGAAGTTAATGTTGGTTGCTTGGGTGGTGGGTTCGGCAGTAAACGTGGTTTGGCTTCCGGCCAATGGAGAGGTAAGCAAGTAGTTGGCCGCGGCCCCCGAGCCATTAAACGAGTATACGCGGAAGTTGTAGCTTGTGGCAGCGGTGAGGCCCGCAGCACTGAAAATAACGGTTGGGTGGTTGATGACGGCTACTACGGTAGCACCTCCGATGGTATTTCCAGCACTATAACCCTGGCCATCAACGGGCTCGTCAACAATGGTAGTAAAGCCCCCCTCCTTCCTCAATATGATGTAGCTTGCTGGCACTGATGAGGGCGCAGTGAATAAACCATTAATTTGAACATCTGAAGCAGTAGTAAGCACCAGAGAATTTGGCTGTTCGGTCGGTTCTTGCGCCTGTGCAACAAAAGCCGCGCATAAACCAAGGACTGAAAGAAAACTCAAACGTAAAATCCGCTTCATACTTGAAAAATTAATTTAAAACCAACTTTTATTATTGCACAGTTCTTATTTGCTCAAATCGTAACTCGGGCTAATACTTATTGTATTTCCCCGTTCTTATCCGTTTTCAGCAGCATAACCACCCGAAGGTTTGCCAGATTGGTAGAACCAAGCACTACCAAACTTCCATCGCGGGCCTGGCGCACGGCCACCCCCACATCGTTGGTTTGGTTGCCATAGCGCTGCCGCCAGATTTCGTTTCCGAATGCGTCTATTTTGATCAGTTGCAGATCAAAACCACGCCCCGTCTCGCCGGGTAAATCATCAGACTGCGAGTCGTACGAGCCCAGCAGTACAATTCCGCCATCCCGGGTTGCTGTTAGTGCATATCCGGTTTCGTTAAACTGCGACTTTTGGGGGTCTTTTGTAGATACGATTTTTTGGCTGTTGGTAAACGTGGAGCCGTCTTCATTAACGCGTTGAAAAAAAATGTCATCATTTCCGTTCACATTAGTTGTTCCAATAATGGCATAGCCGCTGGCAAACGGGGTGATATCAGCCGCGGTTTCGTTGTTGCCTGGGTTGCCGATCGGTAGGTCAAAGATTACCCGTTGGCTGTTCTGCTCGGCTTTAACCATACGAATGTCATTACCGCTTGTTCGGGCCACGGTACCGGTCCAGATCGCCTGGCTGCCGGAGTTGAGTAACAAACGTGGCGTAATGTTAGTGCCACCGCCCGTTCCGTCGCCATATTGGCGCAACCACCTGCGCTGAAAATCAGCCCCGCCATAACTGGCAAGGAACATCTTTTGGTTTAATGCCGTATCCGATGGGTTAACGCCCAGCACGAGCAATTCGGTATTGGTTTCCGCAAGTCCAACGCCCCGGCGTCCGCGCAAACCTGCGATTGAATCCAAGCGCACTTGTTTGCCATCTTCGCCAGCCCGCAGTACAAAGGGGCGTGGCACGCCGTTGCGGGTCCACTCACCCGTGATCAGGTATCCGCCATTCTTGCTCAGAATTAATCCATACCCCACTACCTGCGGTTGCGTTGCATCAAAAAAGTCTCCGTTCGGGGCGGGGAGGATTTCCGTCCAGAGCAGGTTGCCATGCACATCCGTTTTGTACAACTTCATTTTGCTGCTTGCCGATTCTCCCAACCGCGCATCTACATTGGTGAGAATAACGAATCCATCATCGGCAGTTTGTTCAAAGGCAACGGCTGTTTCATTAAAGCCGCCGCTGAAGTAACGTAAAAACGTATCGGGTTTGCCTATTGCCCGGTCATCTTCGTTCAGGCAGGCGGTGAACAATAGGAGGAGGGAGGCGGGTAAAAAAGACCTCATGGAATTATCGGATTAGTTTTTTTGGTTTGAAGAATGGAACTAAGAAACCAATGTTAAGAGCCAGGTTATTTTGCCGGAAGTCGTTGTTCTGGAACGCGAAGTCAAATACAGCCTCCGGCGTTGACCGGTTTGCGCTGTTGATGACATTGCCAAGCCCGTGTTGGTACCGAACTTCACCCGTGACGTAAAACTTCCCAATCCTGACTTTTGCGCCTGCTCCAACTTGTACCGAGTACGCCCAATTTGCCAAGGCATCGGTTTGATTAACGGTGCCCGTAAGCGTGCTGGGGGTGGCTCCGTTAGGCGTGATATTTGTAGTGGGTATGCTTTCTACGCGCAGGCTCCTGCTTAGCGTTGGCCCCAAGGTAACGTACGTGCCAAAGCGCTCACCCAAACGGTACTGCACGAGCGGGGTAATGTCAATCCATACTTGATTTACTTCCGCGCTGAGGGTTCCCGGTGATCCGCCAGAAAGATCGGACGATAAAATGCTGTTGTTTTCGTAGGTAAATCTGCGAGCGAAGTACATGAGTTCGGCAGCGCCCACCAGCCGTTGTTTCCAGTTGTTTCGGAATTTGTTTTGTTGAAATAAGTCGCGTTCCAAAACCAGCCCGCCCTGAAATCCAACCCCGGCGTTATAGTTGCCTAACCCCGGGCCGTTTCCGCCAACGTAGAAATTCGAAATAAAGACGGGTAAGGTGGCATTAACCGCTCCTTTAGCACCAACACGAAAAAGCGGTTTGGTTCTAAACTTCCGGTAAAGTGTAATGAATTCGGCTGGGTCTACCGCTTCGTCAACTTCAAAAAAGGGATCAGCTTTAAGCAGCAAAATCATGTGAGCATCGGCTTCTTTTGGTTCTTCCAAATAGATATACGCTTGCGTGAGCAGCTTAAATGCATCGCGTTTTTCTTCGTCAGACAACTGGTCGCGCGTAATGCATGCTTCCAGGAGTTTTGGTACTTCGTGCAATCTGCCTTGCTCGTAGGTGGTCTGCGCAAGTTTGAGTATCTGCGTGCAACTGGCCGAGGTTCTGCTGTTTTGAGCCACGGTAGTAAGTGCGCCACAGACCAGAAGTGCGAGGGGGAAAATGATCCGCATGGGTGAGTCTATTTTGGTAGGGGGTATTTGTCGCAGGTCTTGATTCGTTCGAGGTCACCGACAAACTGTACCCATTCATCCGAGCTCAGATTTCTGGAAACATATTTACACAGTAGGCCACCCATCGTTTCCACTTTGGTGGGCCAAGCGTGTATGGTTTCATTTGCTGTAGTAGAGTTGCTGTTCACGCCTACAAGTAGTTGTTCATCATCGGGGGTGAACGTAGCGCTCCATACCCAGTCAGGGTTATCCACAAGCTTAATGGGCTGGCGGTTCAACTCCGCATCACTCCAATTCCAGAGCCGCACGGATTTATCCCGGCTGGTGGTAGCCATAAACGTGTTGGCAAAGTTGAACTTGATTTGTTCAATGTGCTCGCTGTGCCCGCTAAGGATACGAGGTTGGCGACTACCGTCTTCCCAAATAATTCGTAGAAGGCCGTTTTGGTCGCCAATGACGATGCGGCGGTTGTCAGCACTAAAAGCAATCGCCGTAATGGGCACGTTCTGATTGCGGTAGAGTTCTTTTGGTGCATAGTTTTTCGTGAGATCGTAGATCATCAGCACTCCGTTCTCACCCGCGGTAGCCATGCGTTTGCCGTCTGGGCTAACTGCGATGCCGTTTACTTTGTTTGCTCGGGCATCCACTACTTCTTGCACGGTAGTAAAGTCTGTGAATTTGATACTCCTGCCGGAGTTATCGCGCATCAAAGCTCCTTTGCCGTTTGGAAGGAATTCAACATTATCAATACCATCCGTAAATCCAGGTATTCGCTTCGGTGCCTGTTCCGGCTTCTTCAGATCAAAAAGCAAGGCGTAGTTTTTCGAAGCATCGCCGGTAGTTACGCCACCGGCCAATAGGAGTGTTCCGTCGGGGCTCAGGTCGATCGAAAAGAATAGATAGTCACTCATCCGGGTCACCAGCGGCTCGGCCTTCCAGGTACCATTAGCAGGAGTCCAGCGCAACACACGCCCGTCGCTTCCGGCGGAATAAATCTGGTTTAATCCTGCATGGGTTACTAAAGCGCGCGCAGCACCTTGCTCATGACCCTTTAGGTTTTGGGTAATCGGGTCTCCGCGTTCGCCGGTTTCTTTGTTTATAATTTGGTTCTTCAAAGCAAAGTACAATCCGTTGTAGATGTCGTCCTCGTACGGATAACCTTTTTGCTGGCGGTTAAACAAATAGCCGGTTTCAGCTACGAGGGCCTGTTGTTCCGGATCATTGGTCAACTCCTTGGACTTAATCGCGATCGCTTTGGCAACCGCCAGGTATCGTTCGCGCTGGGCAATTTCTTTTTGAATACGCGCGTTCTCTGCTTCCTTGGTCGCCTTGTCTTCATTCTTTTTCGCCAAGTCAGCGTTTTCGTTTGCGCGCTGTTCATTTTTTACTGCTTCAGCCCTTGCATTCACGGCTTCAATCCGTCTTTTCTCCGCGTCCTTCTGCGCTAACTCTGCCGCGCGTTTCTGTTCTTCCGCAACTGTTTTTGCGCTATCCGCGGCATTTTTTTCGCGAATGGCTGCTGCGGCAGCTTCGTCCGCGCGCTCCTTCTCCGCGAGAGCCGTTTTTTGGTTTTGAATCGCCTTAGTTTCGCTTCGTTTCGCTTCTGCCCGCTGGTAAATCGCAAACACCAGAAACATGAGCGCCACCACCAACAAACTACCAAATACAATCATGGCGGTACGCGCGCGTTGCAGTTTGCGCTTCTGCTCCAGCTCTTTAATCCGCTGCTCGGTTTCAAACTCTTTTTTGGAGTACTCCAGGAAAATCAGCGTCCGCTCGAAAGCCGGATGGTAGCGCTGGCCCCACACGAGTGTGGGTTTGTGTTTGGCTTGCCAGTTCAGTGCCAACTGTAAATCCGGTGGCCGCCACAAACCGGCTTTTCCCACCTGGTACATCGAAGCTGCTTCCGCCAGGCGGATGTACATATTCACGGCCTCCGATTCATCGTCCACCCAGTTTTTCAGGCGCGTCCAGATGCGCATCAAACTTTCATGGGAGATGTCAATCATCGACTTGGAACCGAGCACCATGCCGTACGAAGGCGTGAGCAATGAGCGGCCGGGTTCCCGGAACTTTTCGATCACGCCCACCACATCATTTTCCGAGACATCGGCAATCGCGGCAATCTCATTTAACCGGGTAGGTCTGCGAATGCCAAAGTTCTCGCCCCGTTTTTCGGTGATGGCTTTGAACATCACCTCACAAATTCGTTTTTGCTCGGTGTCCAATTCTTCGTACGCTTCGTTGGCGTGCATCGACAAAGCTTCCCCCATCGTGCCGATGGCCTCATAGTGTTTCAGGTCTACCGACTCGCCTTCGTAATCGCGGTAGTGGCTCCAGTAACTCCACGTGCGCATCAGCGCGTGCTGCAAAATCGGCAACTGGTCGGGGTTATCGCCTAAATCGTTTAGTAGTTGCTGTACCAACCGTGGAGCAATCTGCGCCCCACCCACGGCTACCGGCCCTTCAATGGCTCTGCGCTTTTGCTCGCGCGTCATCTGCGGAATCAGATAGTGGCTATCGTTGATTTTACGCGTGAGTTCCGGGAATTGGGCACAATCGCCAATAAAATCCGATCGCATCGTGATGGCGATATAGATCGGGGCATCTTCGTAGTTCACCGCCTCCATCAACAGGTTTACAAATGCCAACGTTTCGTTTACCGAGTTGGGGTCCGTACTGTCTTTAAACCGAAAGAGTTCTTCAAACTGATCTACCAACACCAAGTAGTTGATATCCGACCGCCGCCGGGATTGTTGAATCGCTTCAACCAAGCCAAGTGAGCTGCTGCGCAGCAGGGTAGAAACAATGGTTTTTTTGATCTTCCTGTCCTCCACATTTGCGTCAGTAAACTCTTTGGAGGATTTGAGCAGCGACTCGGCCAGGTTATCGATGGGGCCGGCTCCGGGCCGCGTAACCACTACTTCCCAGTTTGAGCTGGCATCCGTAAGAAACCCTCCATACAAAATGGGTAGTACTCCGCAATAGATAAATGAAGACTTACCACTTCCAGAGGGACCAATCACACCCACAAACCGGCTCTTGGAGAGTTTTAGCAACACTTCATCACTTTGCCCTTCGCGACCAAAGAACAAGTGACTCTCTTCGATTTTAAAAGGGCGCAATCCGGGGAACGGATTAAGCGTGCTGATTTCTGATAGTTGTCCTGCCGAGGTACTCATAGGCTTACGCGTTAAAAGTCTTGTAAAAAGGTTTTCAATGATTCAATGGAGCGGTGGGTATCGTTGCCTGTAATGATTTCCATGTTCTGGCTCTTCAGGTTTTCGCTGTCGGGCACCGGTTCGGTTGATACGATGGCTTTCCCTTTAATCGGTTTTTTCCGCCCGAAGCCCGGGGCCTTGAGCAGGTCTAAGACCTTCATGCGCACCCACTGATCATTCACTTTGTTTTTGAAAATAACGGCACAGTCAAACGACTTTAGGTTTTCGATGTGGCGCTTACGCGAGTCCATTAAGTCGCCCTCAAATACAGGCAGCAGAACTTTGAACCCCGATTTTTCAATTGCTTCACGGAAAGGCTTCACGGCATCCATATCTACCCGGTCGTGCATTAAGTAGATGGCTTTGCCCAAGTGGTCTTCGGCCTTGCGGTCGTTCGACTCCAGCAATTCTTCACGCATGATGTTCTTAAAATCTTCCAAAGGAGTTTGTAAGATCTCGGCCCCTTCCTGTGCTTCCACATCGCGTTTGATGGTTTCGATAAAAGCTTTCTGGCGATCGCTGGCATTTTTTAAGGTGGGCGCGATCCAGACCAGTCGCGAAAACTCTTCGCCTCGTTCCTTACGGGCAAAGCTGTGCTCTGCCGCCAGCCGATTTTGGAGATCAACCACCGAGCGATCGCTGCCTTCGGGAATTTCGCCATAAGCGCTACCGATCAGGTGAATGGACATGGCGCTCACCTCCAAATCAGTTCTTACCTGGCGTTCCAAATCGGTAACATTACCGGGTAGCGATTGGCCCGGCAAGACCATGTAGCCGTGGCGAAGCAACTCACGCTTGATGATGTTACGTTGCACGGACAGATCGTGGCCGGTTTCCGCCAAATAAATGGTTTTGCGTTTGAATAGGTTTTTAACTTCTTGGCGTGTACCCTCACGCAGCAAGAGCAGCGTTTCGCTAATGTCGTACGCCAGGTCCACCATCTTCATCCAGTACTGTTTTTCGGCTTCCTGGCTGAAGAAATCGGAATACTCCTTCATCTGCCCGGTTTCGGTATCCAACTGGTACATTTCGTAGCCAATCAAGTCGCGCAGGCGGGGCGGTTGCTCGGTGAGCGATAACGGGCTTTTTAGCACTTTAAAAACACGGTTGCCCGTGGTAGGAGGTGCGACTTTTACAAACGCTTCCACGGTGTCCAGGCAGCGGCCAGACTGAATGAAATCGCGGGATAGAATGCTAATGAGCACCCCGGCATTATCCATCGTTGAAGCCGTTACCGAATCGAACTCCGCTTTTAATACAATGTTAGGTTTCGTACCCAACACCTGAAACAACATCAGTTCCAAGAACTTCTTAAACTGACTTACCCAGCCTGCTTCGCCCTTTTTGGGGATGTCGTTATCTCGTTCTGCAAAGGTGATCAGTGCATCTATCTCGTATGCCATAAACTTTATGCGGTGGTTGTGGTGATTCGATTCTTTAAAAATCCTTGAACCATTTCGTAGTGGTTGGCCATTACGAAATAGAAATCGGAAAGATTGAGTTTAAAAATAACGGTGCGTTCCAGCGCCAGAGTCTGTTGCACCGGTGTGATGGGCCCTTCTGAAAATATATCGCCATAGACTTCGCCCTTTTTCAATACGCGCTTTTCGCCAGTTGCAAGTGTGATCTCGACTGAGCCGTGCGCCACAATTAAAATGGGGTTGTCGTCCGTTGCAGCAGCCACCATCTTCGCTTGCGATTGAATGTCTACCGGTTGGATTTTGTCGGCAATTTCGGAAAGGAAGTTGCCCGGAATCATTCGGAAGGCGGGTATCTGCTGCAGAAAAAAAACAATCTCAATCAGAAGGAAAAACCCATCGTCTAAGCCATCCAAAAGCTGGTTGTTGGAAATAGACGAGTCTAGGAACTTCTTGTCTTTGTTTGGTAGTCGATCGGCAATTGCCTGATAAGCATTTTTATCTTTATTGTAAATCACCCATGCGGCAGTTTCTTGCAGCAGTTTGTCTTGGTTAAAAAGCTGACTCACCAATCCGCGGCTTACCCGGAAATCGGGCAGGTAGGCGGCCAGGTGGACAGCGCATGCCTTAGACCAACGGTTATTAAAATTGAAATCGCGATTCAGTACATAATTGATTACCTGTACGGGATTATATTTCTCGCGCGGGAAATACACCTGTAAAGCATCGATCTTCACAGTGGTAGGCGTATCGTCCAACAGCGGGATCAACTTCGGCTTCAGATCTTTTTCGAGGAACAAATCCAAAAGTTCAAGGGCATATTGAATGCTGTCTGGGGTGGCGGTAAGCAAGTTTTCGCGTACGAGTTGCACGCTTTGCGGATCGTAGATCAACGAAAGTAATAGCGTAATCTGATCGTAGTTTTCGCGGGTTTCTTCTGTGAGTGCCTGGCGGAGGATGTGGAATGGTTCTTCGTTGGGTAACTCTTCAATCGCTGCCAGGTTCCATAAGGTTTTGCTCATTTCTGCATCCAGCAGATCTTTTACAATTGTGGCTTCGCGCCCCCGGGCTTGATAGTTGCGGTAGCGGAGGGAGAATAAAATTTGTTTTACAATGCGTTTGTCGGGGTAGTCGGCCTTCTTCCAAAGCAGAGTAAAGCCCTCTTGACCGCCAATATTACCCATGATTTGCACGATTTTTAGCATCACCACATCGGTCTGCCCCGCTTTATGGAATGCGTTCTCCAGCACCGGCAGCACGGCTGCCCCGGCCTCTTTCAACGCGGCTGCCGCTTCGTGGCAGTAGGTGGGCGAGGAGAGGAGTTCGATTAACACCGGCCAGGTTTCGGGCCGTTTAATTTTTCGGGCGGTAAGTAAGGCTTCGCGTCTCACGCGTGGGTCGGCATCGCGCATCAACTCCAATAAAATGAAGATCGTTTTCGTGCTTACCAGCTGGCGCAGTAACTTGGCCGCCAGCAAACGGTCGTTGCTTTTGGGCGCCTTGCTCAATTTTACCAGATTATCCACCGAAATGGAAAGCAGGTCGCTGTCGGACATAGCCGATGATGCCTGTGCTGCAAGCCCTTTCATTTCATCGGTTTCGCGCCCCAGCCCGAGTTCAGAAATCTTTTGCTCGGCAAAGTATTGGATCTTTCGGTTGTCACTCTGGCGCAATTGTAAAATGGCGCTTTCAAACAGCGCAGGCTCCATTCGTTCCATCAGTTTCAAACCGTAAATCACCTTTCCTTCTACAGAACTATTTACTTCTTTATTTAAAATGCTATTCAGGGTGTATTCGCGTTCGGGGTGTTCTTGTTCTACAAGATTACGGCTGGCACGGAGCGAATCTTGTAGCGTCTCGCGATAGCCGCGGTACATGCGGTTGGTTACCCAGTACCAACATACCAACAGGGGTACGGTAAACGCAGTAATGGAAATGAGATCGAAAATCTTGAATTGGTTAATGAGCACAATTAACCCCCCGGCAAAAATACTGGCAATAGCAGCCACCATGCCTTCCATCTTGGTTTGCGCGTCCAGTTTGATACGTTTATCAATCGGGATGTAGTACATTTTTAAAACCGGGTCGTCCATGGCGCCTTTTAATGAGTTTACAAACAGCTTGCTCATGGCGATCATGATAAAAAAGAAAATCACGGAGTTGCCCGTTTCATAGCCGAACACGAGGCCTAGTGTTAGTGCGCCGGCAGTAAAGATGATGAGGATCAGCGGGTTGATGATAAGCGACACACGCAGGCCGTACTCATTCGTAATCCGATCGGCCCCGAAGGTGGCAAACAAGAATCCGAAAATGACAATTGTCGCTTCAAACAACGAAAGGAAGTAGGGTAGCTCTTCTTGCGAAAATCTTGATGTGGTGACGTTATAAAAGGAGTAATCAATGAATCGAAGGCTGATGGTGGAAATGATAACAAACACCGCCATAGCCACCAGGTATCGCGATTTGAAGAAGCTTACCGCCCCCAGCTTTTGCAACTCGGAGTC
>JBIIVI010000122.1:0-10049 GCA_044339555.1 Cyclobacteriaceae bacterium
GATGAATTTATCCAGGCACCAGCCGGTAGCCGTTTCAAGCCAGTTCACGGGTGCCACAGCCAGTAACAACAAGCCGCCAACTAGCACACCATACGATGCTGGAATCACTACCAAATTAGATATCAGAAAGTAATTGGGAAACTGATGGAAGTATAACAACCCAAGCGCGAACGTAGCGAGTTGTGCGGCAATCGAAACGCAGGATACCTTCCAGACTTGATCTACCCAAAATGATTGCGGCTCCCACCAATTGTAAAGCAGCGGTTGTAAATACACGATGCCCAGCACGGCTAAAAACGACAATTGAAAGCCGACCGACATGATCAGGTACGGATCGTATACAAGCAGGCAAAAAGCCGCAGCCGCCAAAGTGTTGTAGATGTTGGTGCGCTGTTGAAAGGGCTTTGCCAGTACAACAAAAGAAAACATCGTTACCGCTCGTAGAACCGAGGGCGACAGGCCGGTGATGGCCGCATACATCCACAATACAAAAAGGGCAGTGGCAGTTTGAAGCGCCAGCCCATAACGAAGACGTTCCATTGGTTTGAGTAATAGCAACAGCAAACCGTAAATGATGCTTACATGCAAGCCGGACACGGCCAGCACATGCATGGCACCGGTAGACGCATAAGCACTGGTCAACTCGTTATCCAATCCGTCTGTAATTCCCAGCACCAGCGCATTTGCAACAGCCCGCTCGCGTTCTGTCGGTATGAATTCGTTAATCTGTTGCTCCGACCACGCACGTGCCCGGATCGCAAGCGCCAAAGCGGGGCTCGCGGGCTGATGGCTCAGCCATTGTACCTGGGAGCCCAATACAAAGTGTTGATGGAAAATATTCTTAAACGACAAAAAACGCTGGTAATCGAACTCGCCCGGATTATGTGGCGCACCAACCGGTTGGGGTGCGCCACGAATCAACAATCGATCGCCATACTCAAAAGGTGTAACACGATCCTGCTTGGACAGATACAGGTGAATGATGCCGGACACCGGTTGCCATTGCTGGCCTACCCGTACTTGCTCAACGACCGCACTTAAGCGCCATGATTTTGCTTTCTCATGCGGATAGGAGGAAATGCGGGCCACGTACGCATCAGGCGGCTCAACAACATGTAGCAAATGGTCGGGTTGAAGCGTGGCCGTGCGCTCGGCCACACTCACAAAACCCAGCAAGAAAATCGTCATCAATCCCAACGTACCGCTGGCAGTACGCAACGATTGCACCGGCATCCAGCGAAAGCTGAAAAACAAAACAGAACAAGCACTTAACGTAACGTATACCCAGAGGTGTCTGAATGGCAACACCGAATAGATCGCGAGCAATACCCCCGCCATAAAAAACAGGGTAACACGAACCATGGGAAAAGCTGTCCATCGAAACACGATGGAAGTTATTTCCAATTTCTTGAACGCACAAGCTTATAAATGCGAGGGCGGCTGATGCCGATTGTACGCCTCGATAATGTCTTTGATCAGTTTGTGGCGCACTACATCGCGCTCATTCAATTCCACAAAGCCAATGTCTTTCACATCTTTCAGAATACGTACGGCTTCGCGCAAGCCGGATTTTTGGTTGGCGGGTAAATCGATCTGTGAAGTGTCGCCCGTGACAATCATTTTCGAGTCGGGCCCCATGCGGGTGAGAAACATCTTCATTTGCATGGGCGTGGTATTCTGCGCTTCGTCCAACAGAATAAATGCATTGTTCAGCGTACGCCCGCGCATGTACGCCAGCGGAGCGATTTCAATGGTTTCGCGCTCCATGTAGAAGCGAAGCTTTTCGAACGGAACCATGTCGTTCAGCGCGTCATAAATCGGGCGCAAGTAAGGGTCGATTTTTTCTTTCAGGTCGCCCGGTAAAAAGCCCAGGTTCTCCCCCGCTTCTACGGCCGGTCGTGTAATGATGATTTTCTTTACTTGCTTGTTTTTAAGTGCGCGCACGGCCAGCGCTACGGAGATATAGGTCTTGCCCGTGCCAGCCGGCCCCAACGCAAACACCAAATCCTTCTCGCGCACACTCTGCACAAGCTTTTGCTGATTTACCGTTTTTACTTTAATGGGATTGCCGCGCGTGCCATACAGTAAAACGCCATCGGGCGCATCATCGCGCACAAATTCGGTTTGTTCTTGTGCGATATAGCCACGAACGTTTTCCGGTGTGATCCGCCCGAACTGGTGCAGATGGTCGATGAGCGCGTTCAGAATGTCCGCAATTTGCAACACCTCCGAGGCATCGCCCTTTACCAGAATTTCGTTGCCACGCGAAATGATCTTACTTCGCGGAAAGGCCACCGCCAATTCGTTTACGTTTCGGTTTTCCGCTCCCAGGAAGTCAATCAAGGAGATGTCCTCCAGCGTGATGGTTTTTTCGATCAATGAAAGTGTGATTGAAATGGTTTACTTTTGATTGCAAAAATACAGAAAACCCGGTTTCGTGAAGAAGCGGGTTCGTGATTCCGAATGGCCATCGTAACGTTGTTAACCGATTCGGGCGACTCCGATTTTTACGTAGCCGCCATTAAGGCCCGGATACTTAGCATCAACCCCGGCATTACGCTGGTCGACATCAGCCATAAAATTCAACCTTGCGACATTGCGCACGGGGCGTTTGTACTTCGATCCGTGTTCCGCGATTTTCCCAAAAATACCGTACACGTGGTGGCGGTAGATGCCCACGCCAGACGAGACGATGACTACCTGGCCGTTTATCTCGAAGATCATTTTTTTGTATGCCCGGATCACGGACTTCTGGGGTTGATCTCCGAAAAATCACCCTTGCAGGCGGTAGCACTCAACAAAGTAAATCCCGTGCAGACCACCTTTGTGGAAAAAGAAATCCTTGCACCGGCCGCTGCCAAACTCGCCAGTGGGGTGGCCATCACCAGCCTGGGCCAGCAATTGCCGACTTTCAAAAAAATGACCGACCGTTATGTAAAGGCGACCAAAAAGCTGATTTCTGGTCACGTCATCCGTGTAGATCATTTCGGTAATTTGATGACCAACATTCCAAAAGACGCCTTTGACGTGCTCAGCAAAGACCGCGGCTATACGGTACAATTCGGAGGGGAGAAATTCAGACGCATCCACAGCCGGTATGATCAGACCGAGCAAGGCGACTGCTTCATCGTATTCAACAGCCTGAATCTGTTGGAGATCGGAATCTATAAAGGAAATGCCAGTGAACTATTGGGGCTGCATTACGATAGCCCGGTAACCATTTTGTTTGATGAATAGCGATTACTCCTCTCAGGCCCGCTTACGAAAAAGCAAGTACAGCTCCAATGCGATCGTACCCATCAACAGAAATGGCAACCAGGCACCCACATAATAGCCCGCCTTGTAGCTGGTGGTAGCCGTATCCGCAGGCTATGTGTTTGCAAAAATGACAAGGGTAAATGCCAACAACGAAAACAAATACTTGATATCTTTTCCCACCAATCTTGAAAATACTCATGCTGATTCGAATGGTACGTATGCATTTCACCGCGGCTGGAGCGGAGGAGTTTTTGGAAATCTTTCACCAACACAAAACACAAATCCGGAATTTCCCGGGCTGTCATCACCTCCAGTTATTACAAGATGTGAAGGATGTCTATTGCTACACAACCTTAAGCCATTGGGATGGTGAAGCCAGCCTGGAAAACTACCGAAAGTCAGAGCTGTTTGAAGGCGTTTGGAGTCGCGTGAAGAAGCTTTTCGCCAGACGAACCGAGGCATTCTCGATGGTTCAGGTGATGGAAGTTGCCAGTACACCCACGCCATGAACGATCGGCAGTTAAAAATGCGTTGGCTGCTGCACGGTGGAATTGGTGCTGTGCTTATCGGCACGGGTTTGTGCCTGACGCTGGAGGTGTCGCACTGGAAACAAGTAGGTGCTACTACCCTAGAGTGGGTGGTGGCAGGAACAATAAGTCTAAGCATTTTTATGGCCGGCATCAGTTTTATTGCCAACGCCGTTCGTTACCGGATTCGGATGGATAAAAGCAAAGGGCTTTTTTGAGAAAAAGGAAACAATCTCCATATTTGCAGCCCGTTCAGCGGCAGGCCGAACGGACACAAGCCAAAGTGGCGGAATTGGTAGACGCGCACGACTCAAAATCGTGTTCCTTCGGGAGTGTGGGTTCGATTCCCACCTTTGGTACAAGTAGATGAAAACCCTTCGATGTGAGAATGTCGGAGGGCTTTTTATTTGCAGATTTTGAAAGAATCCGCCCAAATTTATTTTCCTACCTTTCCCAAAAAAAACTCATGCAGATCTCCAAAGACAAAGTTGCTGCCATCCATTACACTCTAACCAACAACACGGGCGAAGTGCTCGACTCCAGCGCAGGCCGCGACCCACTTTACTACTTGCACGGCAACGGCAATCTGATTATCGGCATGGAAGAAGGCCTGGAGGGAAAATCGGTGGGCGATAAGTTCGCTTTAAAAATCGCGCCCGAAAAAGGATATGGCGTGAAAGACGAGGCGCTCGTTCAAAAAGTTCCGCGTGCGGCTTTTGGCGATCAAAAAGTAGAAAACGGGATGCGCTTCAGCACAAATAATGGCGGGGTAGTAACTGTTACACATGTAGGGTTGGAAAGCATTACAGTAGATGGCAACCATCCGTTGGCAGGAGTTGAACTCAACTTTAGCGTAGAAGTGATGGAAGTACGCACCGCCACTACAGACGAAATCTCACACGGCCACGTTCACGGACCGGGTGGAGCGCACGAGTAACGAGTTGCAATAACCCTTACTCTTCGCGAAGGCGCTTGCCATTGCCCGCCACCGCTGCGGTATTAAAGAAGCCCACCGCTTTCGGGCCGTTGGGCCGCACGTTTTCGATATTGGTTCCCACGTTCGCCAGCGGTGTTGCGAAAAATTCAGAGAAGCCGCCGGGCCGATCGATTTGAATCACCACCTCGTTTAAAAAGTTGAAAGCCGGTTTGGTAATGGAATGAATCTCAACATGCAACGAGTCACCGATTTTATACGGCGGCAGCGCCTGATCGTTGGCATCTACATCATTGGGGTTTACGCCGGTGCGAATGGGTGTGATGAACGTAACGCCATCGAAGTTTCCGCCTTCCGAAAAGCCTGCATCAAATGCCACATTTAGTTCGCCCGGCTTTTTTAGAAATACTCCGTTCTTATAAGCTTTGATCCAGTAGGTATCGCCAGAGCCGGCCGGGTCGGTAGCCCAGAATTCACCAAAGTAAGAAGCGGGGAAAAACTGGCTGGCCTCTTGAAAAGAAAAGGTAACGCTGTCTACCTCCGGCACTCGCCCCATCCGCGAGGTAGCACGAAACTCTTCCGTGCCGATGCGAACCGAAAGCTCGTAGCGGTTGCCAATCATACCAAATGTTTCATTGCCGGTTGGCGTCCACTCGTAACTTCCCGCCACACTCGTGTTCTCAACGAAGTTGTAAACGCGCGCAGTGGTTTGATCGGTTACTCGCACGGTTGCATTACGAATACCGGGTGGCACCAGGTTCTCGAAATAAGGCTGTGTGGAAGTTAGTTTGATGATTTGCCTGCCAGGCTTGTTGTTGATCCAAGCATCTACCACCACTACCGGGTCGGCTTGCTCCAACTCGGGATTGATAGTGTCCTCGCACGACCATATCAGGGTCGCCACCACTAAACTCAATAAAATATACGCTGACTTTTTCATGGCTCTTAGAACTTAAAGTTGTACGACACGGATGGAACAATGGTGCCCACTATGGCTAACTGAGTTGCCTGCGAATCCAGTGGTTGGCCTTCGGGAACGCGGCCCTCTCGTTGCGAAAAATAAATCGAGAACGGGTTTCTGCGTGCATATACATTGTAAAAAGAGAATACCCAGTAATCCCGGTTCTTTCGTTGCTTGTCGCCCCGCATTTTTCTACCCTCCCACCGGAAGGAAATATCCAGGCGGTGATAGTCGGGTAAGCGTACGTTATTGCGCGAATCGTTCGCGTTGTACGGGATCAGAATCCCCTGCTGTGTAAACCGGGAAGTAGGAAACGTAGTGGGTGTGCCGCTGGTAAAAGTAAAGTTGCCCGACACCGACCAGCGTTCGCTGATATCGTAAAACGCAGCAACCTTTAAATTATGAAGCTGATCGAACCGGGTGGCATACCATTGATTTCGGTTAATTCCATCTACCTGCAATTCCGTACGCCCCAGGGTGTAGCTAACCCAGCCGTTTACTTTGCCCGTTTTCTTTTGCAAATAAAACTCGGTTCCGTAGGCACGACCGCGGCCGGCCAACAAATCGCCTTCAAGGAATCGGTTGATCAGCAAATCCGCACCATCGATGTAGTCAATTTGGTTTTGCGTGAAGCGCAGATAGCCTTCTACCGAGAATTCCCACGTCTGTGCCCGCTTTAAATCGCGGAAATAGCCAAGCGTAAACTGGTCGGCAAACTCCGGCTTGATGTTACGAGTCGTGGGTGCCCAAACATCCAACGGGTTGGAAGCCGTGGTATTGGAAATCAAGTGCAGGAATTGCACCATGCGATTGTAACTACCCTTGATGGAGCTGTTTTCAGTGGGTTGGTACTTAAAAGAAAAACGGGGTTGGAAACTATTATAACTGGCGATACTCTCACCCCGATTAAAACGGGTTTCCGTAGCCACCTGCTTGCGCACTCCCGGAATCGTATCACGAAAGGTATAGGCATCGCCCGGGCCAAAATACTGGAAGTTAGAAAACCGAATTCCGTATTCCAGGCTCACGCGATCGTTTACTTTTTGTGTATTGCCGATGAAAGCCGATGATTCGAGGTTGTATTTCCGGTCGAGACTAATATCAATCGTGTTTCCATTTGTAATTCCCACCGCATTGGCGGGTTCGAACGTATAGTAGATCGCTTCTGCCCCAAAGTTCAATTCGTTTTTGTCGTTGAGGTAGTAGGTGAACTCGGGCTTGAGAATAAAGTTGGAGATAGACGAGTTCCAGTTAAATCGATTCAGGTTGTCATCACCAAACTGCAAGCGGTAATCGTATTTACTGTACACAAATGTGAGGTTCGAAAACAAGCGATCGTTGTAGAGGTGATTCCAACGCGCCGTGGCCGTTGAATTGCCCCAGCTAAAACCCTGATTGGCATCAAACAGAAAATTATCGCGCCCGAAGTAGCTGGAGGCAAACACCCGATTCTTTTTGTTGATGTTGTAGTTGGCTTTTGCGGTAAGATCATAAAAATTCAACGCGCCCCCGTCTTGCAAAAACTCCACAAAAGGCCGCGCCAGCACATCGATATACGATCTGCGAGCGGCCACGATAAACGAAGCTTTGTCTTTCACAATCGGAGCTTCGATCGAGAGCCGGCTAAACACGGTGCCAATCCCACCGGTAACTTCCGGCTTCTTGCTATTGCCCTCTTTCATCCGCACATCCAGGATCGAGGCGAGACGCCCGCCATAGCGCGAGGGAATCGCCCCCTTATATAGTTTCGTGTCTTTTACTGCATCCGGATTGAACACCGAAAAGAAGCCAAATAAGTGCGACGTGTTATAGACCGGGGCTTCATCCAGCAACACCAGGTTTTGTCCTACACTTCCGCCCCGCACATTAAATCCGCTAGACCCTTCGCCCACGGTGCTAACGCCCGGCAACAATTGAATACTGCGGAGCACATCTACCTCACCCAAAAAGGCGGGAATTTTCTGAATAACTTTCATGTCCAGCTTATTGGTGCTCATCTCCATGTTCTTCACATTGGCTTGCTCCAACTCGCCGGTGATGACTACTTCTTCCAACTCTTCAGCTTCCGCTGCCAGTTCAATTTCCAGCCGTTGATTTTGGGTTAGCTCAATCGTTTTGCCCTGCGTTCGAAAGCCGATATAACTGAAGCTCACCTGGTAGTTGCCGGGCGGCAGGGTAATCGAAAAAAAGCCGTACTCGTTGGTAACTGTTCCGGTGTTGGCTTCCTTTACTAAAACGGTTGCGCCAATCAGCGCCTCGCCATTGGCGGCATCTTTGATGTATCCGTTAAGTGTTACTTTCTGTCCAAATGCAGCGCTCGCCAGGAGCGAAAAGAGTAAAATCCATCTCATACGATAGAGAGAAACGAGTTAAACGATTTTTAGTTATTGATTAGTAGATGAAATCCTTAAAATTGAGCGTGAATCCGCTAAAACGATTGATGAAGCTTTATCGGCAGTATCGGGATTATGTGAGTGTAGACCTGGTAATGTATGGTGTTATGATCTTGTTAATTATTCTTTACGCTGTTTTCGTCCAGTTTAGCTAACAAAATTTCCCGAACGTTGTCACGGATTTTGATCGTGAGTTCATCGGTGGGCAGGTCGTTGCCATCCTCGCCAAACGGTTCTTCAATCTCCTCAGCAATCAACTCCACACTCAGCAGCACAAAACTGATCAAAAACACGATCGGTATCGTCCAATAATGCATCTCCGTAACAAACCCAAACGGCAGCGTTAACAAGTAAATGAAGATGAACTTTTTGATGTACATGGAATAGCTGTACGGAATGGGGGTGTTTTTGATCCGCTCGCACGCGCCGCACACATCGGAGAATTCTTTTAGTTCGCGATCGGCTAGCAACAGTTGGTCGCCCGAAAGCTGCTGATTCTTGTAAAGCTCGTTAATGCGCTGGTAGATCAGGGCCATGACGCCATTGGGCAAGTGTTGCACCGTTTGGAGCGATGCCAGCATGGACGGGTCTGCCACTTCCAACTCGGCCAAGTTCTTCGTATCGCGGAGGTGGTCGCGGATACTGGCCACCAGATTAGGAATCATACAGGCAAACCAGCGCCTTTGCTGCAAATCGGCTGTCGGCAAAAACGCATGGAGTTTTAAGGCAAGGTGGCGCGTGTTGTTTACCAACGCCCCCCAAAGTTTGCGGCCCTCCCACCAGCGATCGTAGGCGGTATTGGTTCGAAACACCAAAAACAAACCCAGCACAATGCCCAATAACGAGTGCATGGCCGTAGTGCTATGGAAGTCCTCATCGCTCACTTTTAGTACCACCAAAAACAGGAAGCAAATGGCAGCTGCGTAAAGTGCCATAAAAATCAAAGCTGGCCACAGGGTTCGGATAACGTACCGGCTATACGAATGTGAGATTAGGGCTAGCCACGACTTGGGGTTGTAGTTTACCATGGGGCTGCAAAAATAGAGTGTCACGCGCTACTTAAAAAAGTTGCCCGGAAAGTTTGGTTTCCAGTAATTTGCGAGCTATGAAAAGGCTCTTTCTGCTACTGATTATGACTTGTCCGTTCCTAACCCACGGACAGAGCAACTATGCCGTGACCGTGAAGGGCGACACCCTGCGCGGCGAAATTCAACTCATGACGTATGATTTGCAAGATCGGATTGTTGTGATCCGGAATAAGAAAAAAGAAAACTTTACCAGCCTACAGGCCCCCACGCTCTACCTCGACAGTGTGTTGTATAAAGTACAACGGCTCGAAAACGGCTATCGCTACATGCAGGTTTTGAAGACCGGGTTTTTAAGCTTGTATGGCTTTCGCCAAAAAAATCAGTTTGGCTTTGACGGACGAATGTTGATCAAAATGGATGGGTCGCGGCTGGAGGTACCCAACATTGGGTTCAAGAAACAGTTGAGCGAGTTTTTGATTGATTGCGATGTGCTGGCCGAAAAAATCCGTAACTCCGAACTAGGCCGCAAGGATTTGGACGAAATCATCAAACTATACAATGAATGCGCAGAAACGAAGAAAACCATCCAATCCATTACCACGGCTGCGATTTCTGAACCGAACAAGGCAAGTTCTCAACAAGTATTAGCACTGGAGAAGCTTGTTACCCGGGTGCGCGGTGCCGGATTACCCAACCAAAAAGACGTAGACGACTTGTTGGCGGATATGGCCACCAAACTCAACAACCAACAAAAAATTCCGAACTACCAGATCGGGGCTTTGAAAGAGTACCTTACCGGCAAAGGACTGGACGCCGAGTTAACGGCTTTTTTGACTGCGTTGGAACAAAACTGACCGAACCTGCGCAAAGATAGAAGCGCGTTCCAGCCAAAGTACTATTGCACTAGCCGCAAGCACGGTCAGGGCCAGAAAGAACAAATAGCCGTCA
>JBIIVI010000123.1:0-10037 GCA_044339555.1 Cyclobacteriaceae bacterium
CGGGAAATTTTCGCGCCATTGATGTATTTACCCGCCTCATCTCCGACCGTATCATCTTCTTGGGCATGGGTATTGACGACCAGATTGCCAATCTCATCACCGCGCAGCTTTTGTTTTTGGAATCGGCTGATCCCAAGAAAGACATTATCATGTACATCAACAGTCCGGGTGGCAGTGTGTATGCCGGGCTGGGCATTTACGACACCATGCACTATATTAACCCCGATGTAGCTACCATTTGTACGGGCCTGGCTGCGTCCATGGGTGCGGTGCTGCTGGCGGCTGGTACAGCCAAAAAACGCTCGGGCTTACCGCACAGCCGCATCATGATACATCAGCCCTCTTCCGGCATGCAGGGCACCAGTAAGGACATGGAGATTTCGTTGAAGCAGACGATTGAAGTGCGCGCAGACTTGTACAACATCCTCGCGCTCCATACCGGCAAGACCTTCGAAACCATCGAAAAGGACTCCGACCGCGATTATTGGATGAAAGCTACGGAGGCGAAAGAGTATGGCATGATTGACGAAGTTCTGGAGCGAAGAAAAAAATAGCCCACCGAGGCAATTAGCGGAATTCGCCGGGGGTTGGCAGCGTTCGTTCAAAACCAAAGAAAAATCCTACCTTTGGTTTTTGATGGCGGCTTCCAGCCCCCATCTTTTTTGTTAACTGATTCTCACCATGGCCGAAGTAACTTGTTCGTTTTGCGGGCGCAATAAAAAGGACGTAGATCTCATGATCTCCGGCATTCACGCACACATTTGCGATAAATGCGTTACCCAGGCCAACCAGATTTTACTTGAAGAAAAAAAGAACAAAACAGAACCGGGCAACTTGCCCAACTTCAAGCTGATCAAACCACGCGAAATCAAGAAGTTTTTGGATGAATATGTGATTGGCCAGGACGAAGCCAAAAAGGTGATTTCCGTGGCCGTGTACAATCACTACAAGCGCCTGATGCAGAAAAAGGTGGACACGGATGTTACGATCGAGAAGTCGAATATCATCATGGTAGGCGAAACAGGTACTGGCAAAACCTACCTGGCCCGCACGTTAGCCCGAATTTTGCAAGTTCCTTTTTGTATTGCCGATGCCACTGTACTGACCGAGGCCGGTTACGTGGGCGAAGACGTAGAAAGCATCCTTACACGCTTGCTGCAAGCAGCCGACTACAATGTGGAAGCAGCCGAACGCGGCATTGTTTACATTGATGAGATCGATAAAATCGCCCGAAAATCTGATAATCCGTCCATCACTCGCGATGTGAGTGGCGAAGGAGTTCAACAAGCCTTGCTAAAACTGCTGGAGGGCACCCAAGTAAACGTTCCGCCACAAGGGGGGCGCAAGCACCCGGACCAGAAAATGATCACAGTAAACACCGAAAACATTCTGTTTGTGTGCGGGGGTGCATTTGAAGGAATGCAGCGTTTTATTTCGCGCAGACTCAATACCCGGCCGTTGGGCTTTGCGGCCACGGCAGATAGTCTCAGTCCGCTAGACGTAGAAAAAGATAATCTGCTGCAGTTCATCTCCGCCCAGGATTTAAAGAGTTTTGGATTGATTCCGGAGTTGATCGGCCGCTTGCCGGTGCTTTCTTTTTTAAATCCGCTGGATCACCACGCGCTGCGCAAAATTCTGACCGAACCAAAAAATGCTCTCGTGAAGCAGTACAAAAAACTGTTTGAGATGGAGAGCATCGAACTAGAGTTCAAAGAGGGCGCGCTGGACTTTATTGTTGACAAGGCGATGGAATACAAGCTCGGTGCCCGCGGACTGCGCTCAATTTTGGAGGCGATCATCAACGATGCGATGTTCGAACTGCCCAGCGAAAAGTCCACGGAGCGGCTCGTCATCAATCGCGCTTACGCGGAAGAAAAGTTCAGCAAGTCGCACTACAGCAAGCTAAAAGTCGCTTAGGCTTTTTCTGCCAAATACTTCACCATCAGGCGAGCCGTATTCTCGGACGCGGAACCAACATCCAGCAAAGTGTAGATGCGTTGATACGCGTGTAATACCTGAGATCGGTAGGGAGGATCATTCAACAGCCGATCCACTTCTGCGGCAATCTCTTCCGGAGTGCAGTCGGTTTGGATTAATTCGCGTACCACTTGTTGATCAGCAATCAGGTTCACCAATGAAATAAAGGGCACTTGCACCAACGAGCGGGCAATCTTGTACTCCAGTGTGCCTGTTTTGTAAACCACCACTTGCGGCACATTTAAAAGAGCCGTTTCCAATGTAGCCGTGCCAGATGTTACAACGGCCGCCTGCGCATGGCGCAATAAGTTGTAGGTATCTTCCCAAACAAATGAAACGTTGCCAATCCCCATCAATGATTGATAGCACGAGTCGGGCAAACTTCTCACGGCTGCCACTACAAAATGCCAATGCGGTTTCAGGCGTGCTAGCTCCGCCATTACTGGCACGATGCGCTTCAGCTCGCCACGCCTCGAGCCAGGGAGCAGCGCAACGATGGGTCGATGCTGCGGTAACGGATTTCGCTCGAGGAAATCCGATGACCAAACGTGCGTCTTGATGGCATCCAATACCGGATTCCCTACGTAGTCGCCTTTGAGTCCATAACGCGCATAGAAAGACGTCTCGAACGGCAGGATCAGGAATAATCGCTCCACCCACGCATGGAGTTTACGTGCCCGGCCTTGGTACCAGGCCCAAATCTTAGGTGGGATATAATAGAACACACGGAAACCTTGTTGATGGGCAAACTTAGCTATACGCATGTTAAAGCCGCCGTAGTCAATGAGCACAATCACATCGGGTTGAAACTGCTGTAAATCGCGCTGGCATTGATCGATGTATCGGAATATCCGTGGTAAATGAAAGGTGAGCGACAAAAATCCCATCATCTCCATGTCGCGGTAATGCACGGTTACATGCATGCCGGCGGCTTGCATTTCATCGCCACCGAAGCCGCGGCATTGCAACGCTGGATCCAAGTGCCCGAGCGCACGGAGCAAATTTCCACCGTGCAGATCGCCCGAACGCTCACCGGCTACGAGGTAATACTTCATGCTGAGCGCCTAAGGTGCATGCTCACCAAAATATTCCACAAAATTCCGCGGAGTTTCATAGAGTTTGATCGAATGCAAAACCCCGAACTTGCTGATCAAACGGATGCGGTGTTCGAGTATCTTCCAAATTTCAACGACCAGATTTTCGCAACTCGCCAACTTGTCGCGCATAAAGTCGACATCCGTGTTCAGATTCTTATGGTCGAGTTTATCCGTTACTTCAATTCGGATCAGCGTACTTAGCCTTTTTAAATCGATCACAAACCCCGTGTCGGGATCAG
The DNA here is from genome assembly GCA_044339555.1 of Cyclobacteriaceae bacterium. GTDB lineage: Bacteria > Bacteroidota > Bacteroidia > Cytophagales > Cyclobacteriaceae > ELB16-189. The sequence goes on from JBIIVI010000123.1 coordinate 3,314, forward strand.
GGGTGCCTTTCACCGTCACGATCAAATCGAAATTATGTCCATGCCAATTCGCGTTGGCACATGGGCCAAAAACTTCTTCGTTTTTCTCCGCACTCCAGGCCGGGTTGTATAATTTATGAGCCGCATTGAAATGCTCTTTTCTACTGACATAAACCATGGCGCAAAGATAGTTTCTTGGCGTAAATTGCAGGAAATATTTCAACGCATGATTGTTGTAACCGGGGCCGCAGGATTTATCGGTAGTTGTTTGATCCGGAAGCTAAATGAAGAAAACTACAACGCCATTGTGGCGGTCGATCATTTCGATCAGTCCAGCAAGCTCAATAATCTTAAGAATGCGCGTATTGCACACCGCGTTAATCGCGATCAATTTTTCGACTGGCTCGATCAACACCAGGAAACCGTGGAGTTAATCTTCCACATTGGAGCACGTACCGACACCACTGAGTTCAACGTAGCCATTTTTGATGAGCTGAACCTAAATTATAGCAAAGAGGTTTGGAAGCGCTGCATACAATTTCAGATTCCGTTGGTATATGCATCTTCAGCCGCCACGTACGGTTTAGGTGAATCCGGTTATGAGGATGAAGAGAGCAAAATCGCCCAATTAAAACCGCTTAATCCCTACGGACAATCGAAACAAGATTTTGATGTGTGGGCCTTGTCGCAGCAACAAAAACCATTTTTTTGGGCCGGGCTCAAATTTTTCAACGTATACGGCCCTAACGAGTACCACAAGGGACGCATGGCTTCAGTGATCTGGCACACCTATCGTCAAATTCAGGAAACCGGCCAAATGAAACTCTTTCGCAGCCATCGGCCTGATTTTCGCGATGGGGAGCAGATGCGCGATTTTGTTTATGTGAAAGATGTAGTGGAGGTCTGCTCGTTTCTGATGCACCAACGGAAACAATCGGGAATTTATAATTTGGGCTCAGGCGCGGCACGCACTTTTTTGGATCTGGCCCGAAACGTTTTTAAAGCGCTTGGTCAACCGGAGCAAATTTCATTCATCGATACCCCTGCTGACATCCGTCACACGTACCAATATTTTACTGAGGCAAAAATGGACAAGTTAAGAGCCAGCGGATACACCAAAGAATTTCATACACTGGAGCAAGGGATTACTGACTACGTCGTGGGTTACTTGAAAAACGGGCCAACCTACTTTTGATTCATCGGTGAATCAAAATTTTTACCCGTGCCTGTCGGTTAGCTGTACGTACCTCGCATACATAAAGGCCTGCGGACAATTGGCGCACATCTGCTGATGACCCTACTGTTTGAAGCGCGGTTCTTCCTGCGACATCAAAAATCTGAATCGCCTGCACCTCCTCGGAAGTTTGAATAAAAATCTGGTCTGAAGCAGGATTTGGATAAACCGTGACCGGAGCAAATGCTTCTAAAACATTCGTGACTGTATAAACGGGCGACCAACGATTGCAGTACTCTCGAAATGTAAGCACCTGATAAGCACCCGGCTCACCGTTGTAGACTAAAAACCGTTCAGTTTGACCGTTGAGTGGCTGTTGATCCCGGTACCACTCGTAGCGATCGCCTGTTACCAAACTGTTGAGGCGCTCACTAGTAGCAAGAATCTGATTTTCAGCAAGTGCGTTAGCTCGAATTTCAACGATCGAATCCCGTTGATGTTGAAGCCCCGCGCGACTTACAATCAATCGCACGCGGGCTGAACCGGTCATTGGAAAGCTAACATTTGCCTGTGAAGTGCTTTCGCGATTCACTTGATCTGCCTGTTGGAACTCCCACGAAAACGTAGTGGGGTTTCCGCTGGCGGCTTGCGCAAACTTGGCTTGGCCGCCTGCACAAGGAAACTGTACATTGAAATCAGCAAAAAGTGTATTGTCACACGAGGTCGATTGCCAACCAGTTGCGTTCAGCAATGTAGACGATAGGCCGACCGAAGCTACGCCCTTTCCAACCAGTGCTACGTCTGTAATCCGAATCGCATCAAAACAGAATTTTCGGTACTGTAGCAATTCGACCGTTGCGCCCATTGCGCCGAGCAAGGTGGTTGATCGATCCAATTGTAAGTCGGCAACCTGCTGCCGCGTACCAGCTGCAAGTGACAAAGTTCCGGTTGCCAAGTGAAGCCGGTCGAATTGGTTTACACCAGAAGCCATTGCCCAACCGGAAACACGAAATGATTTGAAGCGGTTGCCAACACCATCGAGAGTAACGCGGCCCGAATCAAGGGCGGTGGTGACCGGCCAGACTAGTTCACTACTGACGAAGCGCACATCGCCTTTCAGGATGAGCGATGTTTGAGTTGATGTGACTGCCAACCTATTTGCATTTACGATGCTAAGCTCGTTCGAAATCCTGATTTCGGAATCAGCAAAATTCCATTGAGTGCCCGAGGAAGGACTTGCCAGCCAGCGCTCGCTTTCGATTCGCGCGCCCGACACATCCAGTCTTGCCGCATTCACTTCGATTGTTTTCACTTTGCCGCGCCCCGTTAAACGCCAATTGCCTGCCAAAAATCGAAATCGCAATTGCGAGCCATTCAACTGAAAGAAATCGACCGTGTTCTGTGTTGACACTTGACCGAAAAATTGAATTACACCATCGGTTCCTTGAAAATCGCTCGAGGCGATTTTCAGTTCCTGTGAAACAGTAAGTGGGTTTCCATTGAATTTCAAGCCCGCTTTTTTGGTCGATAGCCATGTTAGGCTGCGAACCGTTACCGGGGTCATCAACTGAATCGCGTTCTCCCCCACTTCGTTGAAAGAATTTTCGTCAATAATGATCCTGTCATTGGAAGTTGGAATAGTAAAAGCTGCCACGCCCCCGGAAGCAAACGACCACTTTGTGGCATCGTTCCAATTTCCTTCATCCCCAATCCAGTAAAGAGTTCGTACCGAGGTAACGGCTGTGTAGGTCACGATAATCGAATAGGCTTGGCTGCCGCGAGCTAACGTACCCTTATGCGAAACCCGAAGTTGATAGGATCGGGCCAAGGGTTGATCCAATTCAAGTTTCTCCACATTATCGCGAGTGTTATCACCTCGACCGGCACGATCGCCTGGATTGGCTGGGTTTAAAGTCCACGGCAAATGTGTAGTTCCCTGATCATCTGTTAATCGGACATCCAGATCGTTCACCAGCGCCAGTTCACTTGGATCAAGTCGAATAGGTGCAGGGACACCCGGAGGATCCGTCCATACGATGGTAATCGCTATTTTTCTTCCCGCCTGGGGATTCAGGTTCAGCAGCCTGGTCTCGCCATTTTGCAGCGTATTCTCCTGCACGATGGTTTGAATCCCATCGTGCTGCGTCAGCAGTGTAGCAGCAGCTTGCGTGTCAAGTAATCCCCAGCCAAATCGATAGTCTGGCCCCGGAAAAGCACCTGCCTCTTTGGCCGTATGAATGGCCAATGCCTTGAGCGTAGCCGCGCGCATCGCCCGGCCACCAAAGAGCTTTTGATGCAATTCTTGGAGCAACAACAATGAACCTGCTACGTTGGGTGTCGCCATCGAGGTGCCAGACAGTACCGTGTAGCCATCGGGCGGTGCCGCGCTCAACGAAAAAACATTGGTACCCACACCAACCAAATCGGGCTTAATGCGGCCGTCATCCGTGGGGCCCCAACTGCTATAACTGCTCATCGCAACGCTTGCGGGTGACGTATAGGCTGTCAACGGATCGATCGCCCCAACGGTAATGATGTTTTTAGCCACCGCATCTGGGATGATGCAATCATACCCTGTACCACCGTTGCAATCCGGCGGTCGACTTCCGTCACCAGGCTCACCGCGATCGTTACCAGCCGCCCAGCAAATTGTGTATTGCGGTGCCTCAAATGCTATCGCATCCAGCAATTGTGCTTTTGCAGTATAGAGCCCAAATTGATAGTCCTCGATATTGCTCACGGCCGGGTCGCCCACCCATCGCCATGTGCCCCCTTGCGAGGTCCACCCCGTTACTGTGCCGTATGAATGATTTGACACGAGCAACGGTTTATTGTTCGTACTTGCCAAAGCCGCCATTTCGGCTTCATCATTATCGAACCGAAACGCGAGCAATTGAGCGCCAGGCGCCATCCCACGGGCAGCAGCATTCAAACCCGTTGCAATCAAGGTTCCAGCTACGTGGCTTGCATGCGTCATGGCCTGGGTGCCTTCGTTGGCAACTACGCGCGTGTCCAATTCTCGGTGGGGAGCTACAAGTCCATCGTCCCACGCGGCGATTTGCATTCCCTCGCCTCGTAGCGTCATTCCCGATTGGCCTGAAGATAAGCTTGCAGTGCCAGTGGCCTGGGCGGACGGAAGATTCAGTGTGCTTAAAAAAAGTGGATGCCCTAATGCGCTATAGCGCGAAAACTGAAAGCCGGAAAAAAACTGCTGCTCTGCAGCAAAGCGTTCGCTCTCGCGTTGGTATTGTTGCGCCCGCTGGTTAGCTAGTTGGGTGAGGGGTTGGGATTGAGTATTACCTGCAAAACTACTAATGCAGACTAGTGCAACAAGCGCTGCTCGCACGGTAATTATTCAAGTTACTTGTTTTCTCCAAGCGAGTTCACGTACTCAAAAAAGGTAACGAAATCGCCCTCTGACTTCAGTTTTGTTCGAGTTGTGCTTGTAAAGTTTTCAACTGTAACCTGAAGACTAGGAACTGCCTCAATCAAAGAAGATTTGCTGAGCTTAAACGCCTTCAAACCGTCTGATAGTTTTACAAAATATGTGATCTTGGTTGTGAATACTTTTTTTGACGAGCTCGTTCCATAACCAGTTACGGTTTCTTCCACAAACTCGGTTTTAAACTGTTTAAGAAATTCATACCTGCCGGTTGCCAGTTCCTCCAAATAAAGATCCGGGTCGTTTGGGTTCAATTTTGCGGAAAAACTTCTATTTGCAAGTTTACCAGCCTTATCAACCAACTGGATCGTAAACTTAGGATAAAGCTCCGCAGAGACTAACAACGTACCGTTTGTCGAGCTTACTTCCACATTTTTCTTGTAAGAATCGTACCGAAGCATCACGTTTGTGTAAACCTGTCCCCGAGAGTCTGTTAACGTCCCTGGGCTCCACTCCTCCACGAGATATGGACTGCCTTCGTATTCAATATATTTTTTCGTTCGCACAACATCATTTGCTGCTCCAGGTAAATTTGCTATTTGAGCATTTGCATTCACGAAACCCAAAAGTAACAAGGGAATAAAAAAGTTGAGCTTCATCATTTTCTGTTAATGAACTATTGAAATTTTATGTATCGAATGAGAGTTCTTCTTCTTCAGGCGAACAAAGTAAACGCCAGAGGGAAGAAAACCCGTGTTGACTCTTGTTTCTGTGCCCTTCAGAAGCCCCGACCATGCCGTTCGGCCTAATGTATCAACAATGTCTATTTCTGCACCGGCTTCCGATCGCACGAAAATAGTTGCATCCGCGGGGTTGGGGAAAACGGTTTGCTCGCTGATTGCTTCTGCAAGCCCGGTAATAACCATGGTGTTTGAAGGTCGGTTGCATTGGTCGTTGGCAATTAGAACAAAAAACTGACCTGGATCCCCGTTCCACTGATAACTTCTGTTTTTCGCCCCCTCAATTGGCACCATATCTTTATACCACTGATAACTGGTTGATGCAATTGTGCTGAAAAAAGTAGAACTGGAGAACAATATCTCATTTACAGGTAGGCTATTGGCAACAACTTCGATGGATTGGCTAAAGCTACGCGCGACTCCTCCTTTTGAAAGGGTAAGTGTAACTGTATAGGGACCCTCTTGAATGAATTGAAAAGCTGGATTCTTCTCTATCGAACTACCCCCTCCTGTACCGAACGTCCAAGCCCGTTGATCAAACAAGCCCGAACTCATATCTACAAACTGAGTAAGTCCGTCCCTACAAGCAAATGAATAATCAAAATCAGGAAAAAGTACATCTGCACAAGGAAGTGCAAACCAATTGCTACTGGCTGACAACACGCTCGCAGCTCCCGCATTTATCACTGCACTTCCCGTCAAATCAGTACTGATTATATTCAGAAAATCAAAACACAGTTTGTAGTGACCCGAAAAATCAAGAGTTGCTCTATTCGAAGCCCGAATGGTGATTGGCTGAAGCGCCGATGAATTAAGCTGTGTGTCTCGCGAGAGCTTCTGAGTGGTTCCATTCCCAAGGCGCAATTCAGATCCGGGGCTGACAACCAATTTGTTGAACGTATTACTGCCTTGAACTTCCACTTCTCCCGTTACCGAGAGCGATTCATACACCCCGCTTCCAAGTAACTGTACCCTTCCGCTTGTAACAAATTCGAAAGGAAGTTTTAATCCACCGTTCGAAATCGTGCCTGTAGTTTCGAGCGTTCCCGAGACATTCACCTTCGACTTAATCACCGACAAAGAAAGTAGCTGTAGTTGAGCAGAAAACCTTTTAACACCTAAAAACAACGTTTCATTTGAAGTGAGGGATCGTGGCAAAGAACCCGCTAGGGTAATTGCCCCTGTCTCGATCACATTTTTCCCAAACGATAAGCTACCCTGCACTAGTTTCAGTTCTTCGATTTTGAGATCAGAGCTTACTTTCCAATTCGAACCACTTCCCGAAAATAGAAATCGAATGTCTCCAAAATTGCAACGGGGCGCAATTATCTCCCCATCTAAAACACTCTCCGCTACAAAATTGATATCTCCCTTCGACAGCGACTTGATTTCTGCATTGGTAACGATCAAATTAGAACCGATTTCTAGCACATTTTGCTGCAAGTCAAA
>JBIIVI010000124.1:0-10027 GCA_044339555.1 Cyclobacteriaceae bacterium
CCACTTGCAAAAAGTTCTGTCGTACATCGAACTGGCGCAACAGGAGGGTGGTCAGGTGGTGCTTGGAGGTCGACAGATCTCCGTAGGCGGACGCTGCGCCGGGGGTTTTTTTGTGGCTCCGACAGTCATCACCGGTCTGGGCCCCATGTGTCGGACAAACCAGGAAGAGATATTTGGGCCTGTAGTCACCATTGCCCCGTTTGACAGCGAAGCCGAAGCTGTGGCGTGTGCCAATGGCACTCCCTATGGACTGGCTGCCACCGTGTGGACGACTCACCTGGCGCGCGCCCACCGCGTGGCAGCTCAAATCAAAGCCGGCATCGTGTGGATCAACTGTTGGCTCGTGCGCGACCTGCGGACCCCTTTTGGGGGCGTCAAACAAAGTGGCGTTGGCCGCGAGGGCGGGTGGGAAGCCTTGCGCTTCTTTACCGAAGCCAAGAATGTGTGTGTGAAGCTGTAGCGCTTGACTTTTTTAAATGCACTTCCATGGGTTTCGAGTTCTTCCTACAGGTCTTAGCAATTTCGAAATCTTGGTTTCCAGAAATTGTGTACCTTCCCAAGCATGAAACGGAAGCATGCCCTGAAAACGCTGGCCGCCTCGGCCGCCGGCCTGATGAGTTTACCAGCCCTAGCCCGCCAGATGGAAAATTTGGATGATGATCTGAAGAAAAACATCAACCACTCCGTTTGCCAGTGGTGTTATAATGACATCCCGTTGGAGCAACTCTGCGCGGCCGCCCGCGACATGGGCATCCAATCGATTGACCTGCTCGGCCCCGACCAGTGGAAAATCGCGGCCCAGCACAACCTCACCTGTGCGATGGCGTATGTAAGCGACCTTGGTCTTACCAAAGGTTTTAACGATCCCGCCCTGCACGATAAGTTGTTGAAAGACTACTCCGCCAATCTGCCCAAGGCAGCTGATGCCGGATTGAAAAATGTGATCTGCTTTAGTGGCAATGCCAACGGCCTTACTTCGGAGAAGGGGCTGGAAAATTGTGCCCGCGGTTTAGAGCCGGTGTTGAAAATCGCAGCCCGCTACAATATTACGTTGAGCATGGAATTGCTGAACAGCAAGGTAGATCATAAAGATTATCAGTGCGACCACACCGCCTGGGGCGTAGCGTTATGCCAGAAACTGGGGTTGCCCAACTTCAAGCTGCTGTACGACATCTACCACATGCAGATCATGGAAGGCGATGTGATAGCAACGATTAAAAAGAACATCTCATATATCTCGCACTTCCACACGGGTGGTGTACCTGGTCGCCATGAGATTGACGATAGCCAGGAACTATTTTACCCGGCCATTATGCGGGCGATTGTGGCGACAGGCTTTACCGGCTTTGTGGCGCAAGAGTTTATTCCCAGTCGCCCCGATAAACTTGGCTCGCTGCGCCAGGCCATCGGTATTTGCGATGTGTAGCTAGCCCTAGTTTACTAACGCTCTGTTTTTTTATACACCGTACCCGCGTGAGGGGTGGAAAGGGTTTAGCCCCGCCTTGGGGCCGGAGCGCAGCCCTGCACAACCCGACCCCGACTTGTCGGGGGCACGCCCAATTACCCATTTATGATTTGTTTACCGGATGCGTTTTGCACGCAACCCGAACGGCTTTTTTGGCGTCTTTGAGAATATGTATTCCTTCGCAGTTATGAATCGATTTTGTGTGTTGATTTTTCTGGGGATGACGTGGGCGGCCTACGGGCAATCGCTTACAGCCGGTAAAAAATTTTTTGAAGAGCGCCAGTATGCCGAGGCGAAAAGACAACTCGCGCCCCTTGACGAAGACCACCGCGATTTTGCAGCCGCCCAATACTACCTGGGTCGCATCGCGTTCAATGAAGAACAGTATGAGGAGGCTGTGGATTATCTGGAGGAAGCCACCGAAGCAGATGATCGGCACGCGGAATACTTTGAATGGTACGGCAATGCGCTCGGGAACCTTGCGCAGAAATCGAACATGGTGCGGCAAGGCATGTTGGCTCCGCGGATGAAAGCAGCGTGGGAGCAAGCCATGCAGTTAGATCCAAAAAGTATCGGCCCGCGTACTTCGCTGGTCGAGTACTATATGCAAGCGCCTGGCTTTATGGGTGGCAGCAAGGAGAAAGCCGTGGCCACCGCCCGGGAGATCATTGGGTTGAATGCGGCCGAGGGCCACCGCGTTTTGGGCAGCATTTATGCCCGCGAAAAGAAGGTAGCTGACGCGGAGAAGGAGTACCTGGAAGCGGCACGCATCGACCCCCAATACAAAACCTCGCTGGCGGGATTCTACCTCGGCCAGCAACTTTATGAAAAAGCGTTTGCGTTGTTTGACGAGGCGCTGAAAAAAAATCCGGACGACATGCTGGTGGTTTACCAGGTGGGTCGCACCAGTGCCGTATCAGGTCAGCGCCTGGAGCAGGGCGAAGCGGCATTGCGCAAGTACCTCACCCATACACCCAAAGCCAATGAACCCAGCCTGGCGGGTGCCAACATGCGGTTGGGCCAGATTCTCGAAAAGAAGGGCAATAAAGCAGCGGCCAAAAAACATTACGAAGTAGCTGTGAAGTTGGATGCCACGATGAAGGAAGCCAAAGAAGGTTTGAGCCGTGTTTCAAAATAAAAGTGCGTTCCTACTAGCGCCCCTTACGCACACACGGCTTTTTTCTTACCTTCCTCCCCATTAAATTTTGAAGGCATGAAGGCGGCAGTGTTTACGAAACTCTCGGTGATGATGTTGCTGGAGTATTTTGTGTGGGGTGCCTGGTACGTAACCATGGGCACCTACATGGTGGAATTTCTCGGCTCCAGCGGCACGCAAGTGGGCACCGCCTACAGTGCCATGGCGTTGGCCACGATGATCTCGCCTTTTTTTGTGGGGTTGGTAGCCGATCGGTTTTTTGCGGCTCAGCGCATCATGGGCGTGTTACACATTGGTGGCGGTGTGCTACTGTATGTGGCTACACAGGTGCAAAACAATGCCGCTTTCTATTGGATCATTCTGATCTATGCGTTGCTCTACATGCCCACCATTGCACTTTCCAACAGTATTGCCTTTGGACAGATGACGGACCCCGGGCGGCAGTTTCCGTGGATTCGTGTATTTGGTACGCTCGGCTGGATTCTGGCGGGGTTGATGATTGCCTTTCTGGGCATTGAAAAAACCGCATCCACATTTCATATGGCAGCGGCCGGTTCGGTGATGTTGGGTGTGATCAGTTTTGTGTTGCCAAACACGCCCCCGAAAGGCAAGGTGGAAGGGGCCGCCTCCAAGGCGTTAGGTACCGAAGCCTTCGTCTTGTTTAAAGACCGCCCCTACCTCATCTTTTTCATTGCCGCTATTCTGGTGTGTATTCCACTGAGTTTCTATTACAGTTTTGCCAACGTGTTTCTAAATGCTGTCGGCATGGAAAACGCAGCGGGCAAAATGATTCTGGGGCAGGCATCGGAAGCGATTTTCATTCTGGCGATTCCGCTCCTGTTTAACCGCATTGGCGTGAAGAACATGTTGTTGTTGGGCATGGTGGCGTGGACGCTGCGGTACATCTGCTTTGCTTACGGCGATGTGAACGCCAACCTGTGGATGTTGTACGCAGGTATTGTGTTGCACGGCATCTGTTACGACTTCTTCTTCGTTACCGGCTATATGTACACCGAGAAAAAAGCAGGCGAGAAAATTAAAAATGCCGCCCAGGGCTTGTTTACGTTTGCCACCTATGGTGTTGGTATGGTGATTGGCACGTACTTTTCCGGTAAGACCACCGACTTCTATACGGTAGATGGTGTGAAAAACTGGCCGGCCATTTGGTGGGTGCCCGTGTACATTGCGCTGGCGGTGCTGGTGTATTTCATTTTGTTTTTCAAGGAAAAGAAAGAAATTAAGGCTGTATAAAAAGGCCGGCCCGTATGGGCCGATCACGAAACATATTCAACTCAAAAACCTTCAATTATGAATATTGCCATGTTGGGCTCCGGCTTCATCGGCCGGTTTTATGCTGATTCGCTGCAAGGCTATCGCAGCAAAGACAAAATTGTTACCATCTACTCGCGCCGGGAAGAGAGTGCCAAGAAATTTGCCACCGACTACCGCGTGCCGTTTGCTACTACCGACATGGAAGCGGCCATTGCGCGCCCCGAAGTGGAAGTAGTTTGCATTTCGTTGCCCAATAACCTGCACGAACAGGCGGTGCTGTTGTGCTGCAAACACAAAAAGGCAGTGATCACCACCAAGCCGCTGGGGCGTAATGCTGCCGAAGCCAAGCGGATGTTGGAGGCGGTGGAGCAGGCCGGCATCTTCAACGGCTATCTGGAAGACCTGGTGTACACGCCCAAGTTTTTGAAAGCCCATGAGAGTGTGAAGAACGGAGCACTCGGCCGCATCCTTTGGGCGAAGTCGCGCGAGACCCACCCCGGCCCGCACAGCGACTGGTTTTGGGATTTAGAGCAGGCTGGTGGCGGCTGTATTCTGGATTTGGGTTGCCACTGCGTGGAGATTACCCGCAGCTATATTGGCAAAGACATCAAGCCGGTGGAGGTGATGTGCTGGGCTGATACGCAAGTAAAACCCATCGATGCGGAAGATCACGCCATTGGTTTGGTGAAGTATGAGAACGGAGCGATCGCCCAGTTTGAAGTGAGCTGGACATTCCGCGGGGGCCTCGACCTGCGCGATGAAGTGATGGGCACCGAAGGCACCATTTGGATAAATAGCTTTTTGCGCACCGGCTTTGAAATGTTTACCACTGGCAAAGGGGCCGACTATGTGGCGGAAAAAGCGGAGAGCAACACCGGTTGGCTGTTCCCTGTCGGGGATGAATTGAACGAACTCGGCTACAATCACATGTTTGCCGACATGTTTAACGCGATGGAGAAAGGAACGCAGCCAAAGGAAACCTTCTACGATGGCTATGTCGTAAACGCCGTCTTGGATGCCGCCTACCGCTCGGCCAGAACCAAGCTGTGGGAACCTGTGCAACTGGACATTTGGCGTGGCCGCACCGGAGTTGGTAAAGACAGTCATTTGACGGAGTATGATGCTGACCATTATCTGGTGAAAGAAGAGATGACCCACTACGGAGCCAAGAAGGTGATTCTCAAAAACAAGAAAACCGGCAAGATCAGCGAACGTGTGCTGAGTTAGCACATCACGTTTTTGTGCGGGCGGGATTCCACACCGCTTTTTGAAATGCTAAAAATTTTAGCATACTTGGGGCGTGGACGAATCGTATCATAAAGGGCGGGGCGCGCAGCTAAAACCGGCTAACCGTTTCTTGCAGGCACAGTATGTAACCGAGCATGCGGAGGGTTTGGATGAGATTCTGCTCCAACGCCCCGATACCCAGGTGTTTGAAGAGGCCGCCCGCAACATCGTTAACAAAGTAACGAGCCCGGATTTGGGCATGACCTATTCGCTCAATCCTTACCAAGGCTGCGAACATGGATGTATTTATTGCTATGCCCGCAACACACACGAGTACTACGGCTTTAGCGCGGGCCTCGACTTCGAGAGCAAGATTATTGTTAAGAAAAATGCACCGCGGCTGCTCGAAAAGCAATTGCTAAGTGCCGCCTGGAAGGTGGCCCCGATTTCGTTAAGCGGCAATACCGATTGCTATCAACCGTTGGAGCGCACCTATCAGATCACACGCAGTCTGCTGAAAATTTTTGCGCGCTATCAGCATCCCCTAAGCATCATCACCAAAAACAGTTTGATCCTGCGCGATGTCGATATCCTGACCGATCTCGCTGCCCAGCGGCTGGTGCATGTGTACATTTCCATCACCACACTCGATGAAACACTGCGCAGTAAGATGGAACCCCGTACGGCCAGTGCCGCCAAACGGCTGAAGGTGATCGAAGAACTTAGCGTGCGCCACATTCCTACCGGCATCATGTGCGCGCCCATGATTCCGGGGCTGAATCATCACGAACTGCCCGATTTGGTTCGGGCGGCCGCCGAAGCCGGCGCGCGCGGGGCCGGGATGCAAGTGGTTCGGTTGAACGGAGTTATTGCTACTCTTTTTGAGGATTGGCTGAAAAAGAACTTCCCGGATCGGGTAAACAAGGTGTGGAATCAGATTTGTGAGTTACATGCAGGTCAGGTAAACGACTCGCAGTTTGGCAGAAGGCTCAGCGGCTCGGGTGTGCACGCTGATGCCATCCATCAATTGTTTCGTGCGGCACGGAGGAAGTACCTCGCGGGGCGGGAGTTCCCACCGTATGATCTCACGCGCTTTCAACGTGGCGGGATGCAGTCGCTTTTTTAGATCGCGATCTAAGGATTGCTTTTTTGCACCATTCATCCCATGATTTTGTAGATTGACAGTAGAAAAAACATTTTCTCCGTATCATGAAATCGATGCTCATTACACCCGAGGGATTAGAGAAGTTAAAGGCTGAGCTGGATCAGCTCTGGCGGGTAGAGCGGCCCGACACCACGCAAAAGGTAGCGTGGGCGGCCAGCCTGGGCGATCGGTCTGAGAATGCGGATTACCACTACAACAAGAAGCGTCTGCGTGAAATCGACAAGCGCATTCTATACTTGCGCAAGTGCATCGACAATTTGAAAGTAGTCTCGTACTCGCCCTACCAGGAGGGCAAAGTGATGTTTGGTGCCTGGGTGGAAATAGAAAACGACAAGGGGTTAAAGAACCGCTTCCGCATTGTAGGTGGTGAAGAGCTGATTGGAGCGAAGGATTATATCTCGATGGATTCGCCCATGGCGCAAGCGTTGTTGAAAAAAGAAGTAGGCGATGAAGTGGTGGTGAAAACGCCAGCGAGACAGTTCGTTTGGCGGATTGTTAAAATAGAATATAAGAAGTAGTGTGCCGTTATGTTATACTAAGCAAAGCGTCAAGCATAACATGACGCCCATTTTGTTCAAGCATTTACCAATCCAGCACAGAATACTCCCTTCAACGCTCTACAACCATAATCAAATCGGCGGTAAGTGTGTTTAACGTGCAACTAACTCAACTCAATGGAAACATACCCTTGGTATTGGTGGGCTGCCTTCAACCTGTTTGTCGTGATTATGCTCGCCCTTGACCTGGGCGTATTTCACAAAAAAAATGAAGCCGTAAAGCTTTCCGATGCCCTGAAGTGGACGGGCATCTGGATAGCCTTTGCCATGGTTTTCAACGGGTTTGTTTATTATCAACTGGGCAACGCGAAGGCCCTGGAATTTTTTACGGGCTACCTCATTGAAAAGTCGTTGAGTGTCGACAATATCTTTGTGATGCTGATGATCTTTTCATATTTCCAGGTCCCCAAGCAGTACCAGCACAAGGTGTTATTCTGGGGCATCTTTGGAGCATTGATTTTTCGGATCATTTTCATCGTAGCCGGGATTGAGCTAATTCACCATTTCCATTTTTTGATTTATGCGTTTGGAGGTTTTTTGATTTTCACGGGTGCTAAAATGATTTTGTCGGGTGACTTGAAAATAGAGCCAGACAAAAATCCAGTTGTAAAATTGGTACACCGCCTGTTTCCAACAACTACTACTTACCACGAAGACCGTTTCTTTGTTCGCTTGGATGGGCGACTGTGGGCTACGCCTTTGTTTGTGGCAGTGGCAATGATTGAAGCGACCGACCTCGTGTTTGCTGTGGATTCCATTCCCGCCATTCTGGCGATTTCCGATGATCCGTTCATTGTCTACACCTCCAACGTGTTTGCTATCCTCGGGCTGCGCACGTTGTATTTTGTGCTGGCCGAAGCCGACAACCAGTTTGCCTATCTCAAATTCGGCCTGGCCGCGATTCTGATTTTTGTGGGCACTAAAATGTGTATTGTGGATTTGTACAAGATACCGATTGAAATTTCACTGATTGTGATTGTGGGCTTACTGCTGGTGAGCATGGCTGCGTCTATGGTATTAAAGCCGCGCACCACCAGTTCGAAATGAAATTGGGCCACTGCCACCCGGCCAGGGATAGTAGTGTAAACCCCGCCATGGGCTGACTTGTGCGCGGGCGCGGAGTTGAAACGAATAGCCCGGCCCCGATGTAATCGGGGGGCCGCCTGTAAAAAATCAACGCGTCAAGTGCTGTACGATTAACTCAGCGTGCACGCGCGAGTTCTCAATGAACCACTTATTGGTCTTTAGGCCGCCACACACTACACCGGCCAGGTACAAGCCGGGCACGTTGGTTTCCATCGTGGCTTCGTTATACACGGGAGTGCGGTACTCGTCGGTGTGAAAGGCGATACCACAGCGCTCCATCCACGTAAAGGGTGGTTCGTAGCCTGTCATGGCAAACACAAAATCGTTGTCGAGATCCAGCGGGCCATCCGGTGTTGCGATGCGCACCGACCGTTCAGAGATGGACATGATCGTTGAATTGAAATAGGCACGAATGGAGCCTTCCTGAATGCGGTTTTCGATATCGGGCTTGACCCAGTATTTCACACTGTCGCGCAGGTGGGCTTCACGGATAACCATGGTTACGTCAGCCCCTTTGCGCCACGTTTCGAGAGCAACATCCACGGCTGAGTTGGCAGCCCCTACCACCATCAGCTTCTGGCGAAAGTAGGGGTGCGGTTCATCGTAGTAGTGTTTTACTTTCGGGAGGTTTTCACCTGGCACGTCCAGCAAAAAAGGGCGATCAAAAAACCCGAGCGCCAGAATCACTGCGCGACTTTGATAGGTGGTTCGGGCGGTACGCGTTTCGAACGTGTCGGACACACGTTGAATCGCATCGACTTCTTCGTACAGCTGTACACGTAACGAGTGCGTGGCGCACACCCTGCGGTAGTATTCGAGCGCCTCGGAGCGAGTGGGTTTGGGCCCGTGCGAGATGAAGGGCACATCCCCGATCTCGAGGCGATCGCTTGTAGAGAAAAATGTCATGTTGAGCGGATAGTGGTACAGCGAGTTCACCAGGCAGCCCTTTTCAATGATGGTGTACGACAAGCCAGCTTGCTGCGCGGCCAAGCCGCACGCCAACCCGATGGGGCCACCACCAACAATGACCACATCCAGCACCGCGCTCATTTGTCGATCACAAACCGATGGTACACGCGGGTTCCTTCTTTTAAGGTGTTATAAAACGGGGAGCCCACCACACCGGCAAACTGCGCGAAGAGCGCCTGCCACCGCTTGGGCACTAGTTTTTCGATGCGGGCGCGCTTGGCGGGATCTTCTGCTTCGATCGCCTGAATGACGCGCGCACTGATGTTTTCCTCGTGGCGGATGATAAGGCCGGTAGCTTGAATTTGCGCCCGGAAATCGTCCATGGCCGCCACCTGATTGCGAAAATCGACCACCAACAAGCTGCCTCCGGGGCGAAGCACGCACCTTACTTCGCTGAGGAAGTTGGGCACGTTGCCGTAAGCGTGGCTCGACTCTACGTTCACGACCACATCAAACGATTCGTTTGCAAAGGGTAGCGCTTCTGCGGAGCCCTGAACAAATTCGAGGTTGGGGGCGGAGTACAACTTGCGGCACAAGTCGATGGCGTTCTGCGCGAGATCGAGCGCCACATACCGGGCCGGATGTTGCTGGGTGGCGAGGTAATTGGCGCCACCGCCGCGGCCGGAGCCCACCTCCAGAACAGTTTTATTTTGGAGATTACGCTGGATACCCAAGTAGTGATACATCTGCAACGGCAGTGGCTGGTTGGTGAAGTTCGCAGGTAACTGTAACGGTGTTTCTTCGGCAGCGGGCACGTAGCCATAATTCATAAACCGCCAGTCTTCGGCCGGAATGTATTTCGCCAGAAGTTCGTAGGTAACTTTTGCGTTGAAGCGCTTGAACCATTCGTATCGCTTAAAAACGCGAATCAGAGAATTAATCATTGCCCAATATAGAAATGAATCGCGTTGCCGACCGAACCTCATGTGATTTTGTTTACTCCAACCCATTTTGAAGCACGATCGAAAACGCTGGTTACTGTTTCGTGAATTTTTGGTAGCTTAAGCCTTTTAGCTTGCTTATGAAAAATCTTTTTTGGATTGGATTACTGGTATCTGCACAGCTTTGGGCGCAGACGGGCTCCGAGATTTATTTGTTTGATCTCACGCTACGCAAAACCACAGCCCGCG
>JBIIVI010000185.1:0-7388 GCA_044339555.1 Cyclobacteriaceae bacterium
CAAGAGGCAGGTCGCGAGTACTCGCCAGCGATTGTGGCAAACTATGCCTATGAGTTGGCCAAAGGGTACAATCAGTTTTATCAGTCGATTCCCATTTTTCAAGAGAGTGATACTAACCGATTAAACTTGCGAATCAGTCTTTCTTGTGCTGTGGCCGAGGTGTTGAAGAAATCCATGCAACTACTGGGTATAAAGGTACCTGAGAAGATGTAAGGTTACTTTTTGAACGGACGTTGACCAGGGTTAATTTTTGTTGGTAGCCCCACCCGGTTTAGAGTAAGTTTGTTACTGTTTCAGGTGGATGAGAACGTGCTTGCTTTTTTTTCTTTGGTGGCCGGTGGCGGTGTATGCGCAGACCACTTCCCCGATTACCATTAAAGCCGTTGATAAGAGCTACCAACTTTCCGGCCACTTATCCTATCAGTTAGATACCGCTGGCCAGAGCCTCGCAGAGATTTTGGCCAACCCGTTCTTACCTGAGTTATCGCCTACGTGGTATTCGCAACCCGATGTGTTTTTTTGGACCCGGTTGGAGGTATCCAATCAAAGCCAGGCAAGCCAATTTGTACTTACCATCGACCAATGGAGCGAAGCAATTCTTTTCTACCAGGAAGGCGGCGAATGGCGGGAAATGGTTTCCGGCACCGAAGTGCCGGTCGGGGCAAGACCGTTGTCGCTCCATCGTCTGTTAAGCTTTCCTGTCATCATTTTACCGGGCGAAACCCGTCAGTTCGTGTTCCGCACCCGCATTCACCGACCGTTGTTGCGCTACTATGCAGAGCTGTACTCCTTTCTGTCGAAGGTAGAGCTGGATGAAGCGGCCCATGCCTATCGCAAGTACAACTTTAATTAATTGTTTGTCAGCTTTATTATCGGTGTTACGGTGGTTCTATTTTTATACAACCTGGCTTTGTTCCTTTTCAGCAGGCAGTACACGTCCTTGGTGTTGTCAGCTTATTTTATTGTCAGTGCCTTGGCCATTTCGAATATTCATGGCCTTTCTACCAATTATTTGTTTGCAAACGTTCAAGCTTTTGAGATGCCGTTGGCGTTACACCTCGCCCACTTAAATCCCATTATCATCGCCACCTTTTTATTTATGTTTTTTAAAGTTCAAAAAACGGATTGGGAGGCGTATGTACTGGGCGGGTTTGTGCTTTTCATGATTGCGTCCTGGGTTTACTCCTTTTCAACCCACCAGTCGTTTTTATATTTTGTTCGGAGGTATGCCGAGTATGCCGTATTTGTAGCCGTGCTGCTGGTGGCCGCTTTTAAAAAGAAACCCGGATCAGGAATCATTTTGGTAGCCCTGTTAATCACTATCGTCACCGGATTTTACGCCGAGTTTCGGTCGGTGTTTTTCAAGAACACTAGTTTTACACATCCGGACATGCCATACCTGGGGGGCATGCTGGCACAGGTCACGATTTTCTCAATTGCAGCGAGTTATCGCGTGCGTGTGTTAACTACCGGCGTGCAGCTTTTGCAGCAGCAACAGCGGCAATTGGTGGAGCAGCAAAACGAGCAACTCAAGCTACAAGTGGAAGAGAAAACGGGCCAATTAAAAGAAGCGCTCTTCAAGGTGCAGGCGCAAAAATCAGAATTGGAAAGTGCTAACTCGGAGTTATCGCAGCAGGCAGCCTCCATCCGCGATCTGAATCAAAGCCTGGAACTGTTGGTGGCTAAGCGTACATCTGCGTTGCAAATTACCATGCGCGATTTGGACACTTTTCTCTACCGTGCTTCGCATGACTTGCGTAGACCACTCATGACGATCTCGGGTGTCACAAACTTGATGGCACGCGAGGAGGACCTGGCACGTGTAAAAGGCTTGATTGAGCTAATCAACAGAACAGTGCGCGATATGGATCGCATGCTCAAGAAACTGATTGCCATTAGTTTTTGCTACAATGCCGAGGTGGAAAAAGAACAGACACCGCTTCGCACGCTTTTACTCGAAGTGATTCAATCCATCCAACATTCTTTTTCGATTCAGCCGGAGCAGATCGAAGTAGACAGCGACCCGCGTGACCTGAGCACCAACCGATATTTGCTGAAGGTCATGCTTGAATCAATTCTGGAAAACGCCTTTCAATATGGCGGACTGGATACCCACGTGCTTGTGCGCGTGATTCAATCAGGTGGATTTTTGGAAATGTCCGTTACCGATAACGGAGTTGGCATCGATCCACGCAGTCAATCTACCGTTTTTGATATGTTCTCGCGGGGGCATGAGCGATCTACCGGCAATGGTCTTGGTCTTTATCTGGTGAAAATTGGATCCGAAAAACTCGGAGGAACCGTTCGTCTGGACTCTACACCGGGCAAAGGCACTACGTTGGTGATGACGTTTCCGCAGAACCTTTTCCCGAAATAGTTGTTCTTCTTTGTTGATACAAAACCTCTAAATACTTGTGAAAATCCTCTTGATCCTTTTTTTCGCCACCACTATGTTTTTGACACCCTCGATTTATGATTTCAAGATCAACTCCCTGGATGGGAAACCGGTCGACTTTAGTCAGTATAAGGGTAAAACCCTGTTGATCGTCAACACTGCCTCGGAGTGTGGCTACACACCCCAGTATGCAGATTTGCAGGAAGTGCACAAGCAGTTTGGCAACAAGATTACGATTCTGGGATTTCCGGCGAATAATTTTGGTGGTCAGGAGCCGGGCTCCAACACACAGATCGCTACGTTTTGTCAGAAGAATTATGGAGTTACTTTTCAGATGTTTGAGAAGATCAGCGTGAAGGGGAGCGATCAACATCCGTTGTATTCGTGGCTAAAAGAAAAATCGGGTAAAGAGCCTTCCTGGAATTTTTGCAAGTATCTGGTGAAGCCGGACGGATCCGTGAAGTTCTTTTCTTCCGGTGTCAACCCTGTCGAAATTGCAAATGAAGTTAAGTAGGTTTATCTTATCCGGACTAGTACTTATGGGGCTTTCAGCATTCTTAGCGGGCAAACTTTCCAGAAATAAAGACACGCAAGAAAAAAAACAATCCATCTACGACTTTGTATTGAAGAGCCTTGATGGAAAGCAAATTCATTTCGATGAGTTCAAAGGCAAGAAACTATTGATTGTAAACACCGCTTCGAAATGCGGCAAGACTCCGCAATATGCAGAATTACAAAAACTACATGAGCAGTATGGCGATCAGGTAACCGTGTTGGGTTTTCCGGCCAACAACTTCCTGTGGCAGGAGCCGGGTTCGAACGAGGCCATCGCCGAGTTCTGCGAACGCAATTACGGCGTCACGTTCCAGATGTTTGAAAAGGTGTCGGTACGCGGTGGCGACAAGCATCCGCTGTATCAGTGGCTCGAAGCCAAGACGGGCGAGGTGCCCGATTGGAATTTTGCTAAATTCGTGGTGAGCGAAGACGGAACCAAGGTTACGTTCTTCAAATCAGGTGTAAAGCCGCTTGATCCACAAATTTTAGGCGCCATCAAATAACATGAAGATTCGAAATCTGCTTTTCAACACCAATCGCTACGCACCCGATCTGGCCATTTTGATTTTGCGGCTCGGGGCAGGTTTCTTTCTGGCCCGTTGGGGTTGGGACAAGTGGATTTCTTTTGATGAGAAGGCGGTGGATTGGCCGGACCCGCTGCACGTAGGTCACTTTACATCGCTCGCACTCACCGTTTTTGCCGAACTGGTTTGTTCCATATTGGTGATGGCTGGGTTTCTTACGCGACCGGCATTGGCAGTGTTGCTCGTGACGATGCTCCTGATCATTTTTGTGATCCATGCTGGCCATCCGTTATCCGAGCGGGAGCATGCCTTTTCGTTCTTGATTCCTTTCCTTGCCGTTTTCTTATTGGGGCCGGGGCGGTTTTCGATCGATACGTTGATCAAAAAATAATTCCTTCCTTTGCGGGATGATTGCTGTGTGGCTTCAAGCCTTTCGGTTGCGCACGCTGCCCCTTTCGTTGGCCTGCATTGGCATGGCTGGTTTTTTGGCGGCTGCTCAGAATGCATTTAACATCGGGCTCTTTCTGTTGTGTTGCATCACCACCATTTTTTTACAGATTCTTTCGAACCTCGCCAACGATTATGGCGATTCTATTCACGGTGCAGATCATGCCGGTCGCCAAGGGCCGCCACGCACCGTACAGACAGGTGCTATTACAGCTTCGCAGATGAAGCTTGCCATAGTGGTTTTGGTTGGATTGTGTTTAGTAAGTGGCCTCCGTTTGTTGTACGTGGCATTTGGAACTGATGTACAGGCCATTCTTCTGTTCTTGTTACTGGGGGTTGCCAGTATAGTAGCGGCGATCGGCTATACAGTGGGCAAAAAACCGTACGGCTACATAGGTCTTGGCGACTTTTCTGTATTGATTTTTTTTGGATTAGTGGGTGTGATGGGCTCATTGTATTTGTTTACAAAAACCTTTCGCTGGCTGGATGTTTGCCCGGCCCTGAGTTGCGGGTTGTTTTCGGTAGGTGTGTTGAATATTAACAACATGCGCGACATCGACTCCGATCGGCAGGCGGGTAAGTATTCGATACCGGTTCGCATCGGTAATAGAAATGCGGCCGTTTACCAATGTTTGCTCATGGCAGGCGCCACTTTGGCCGCTATCGTCTATGTGGTACTTAGCTATCGATCGCCCTTTCAGGCACTGTTTTTAGTCACCTTGCCACTACAGGTTCATATTGCAAAGGCAGTTGTTACGTTGCCTGCCCTGCAACTCGATCCTTACTTAAAAAAAATGGCGCTTACCACGTTGGCTTTTGTACTATTTTTTGGTGCTGGTTTATTGTTATCTGTTTAATATTTCTTGTAAAAGATTAATCACTTTCAAGTAGAAGTCCGACAAAGACATCATTCACATTAAATTTTTAGCGGAAACGCTGAAAACATTGATTGAAATCACATTTTTTAGCAACTTCGTAACAATGGGAAAAGTAGAATTTAACATACCGTGTTTGCTGTGCGACCACCTGAAAGATTCTCTCTTTAACGGATTGGAGCCGGAGGATCTAAACCGCGTGAACATGCACAAAACCTGTGTGCATTATAAAAAGGGCCAGAACATTTTTTATGAGGGTACGCGTCCAATGGGTTTGTACTGCATGAATGCGGGCAAAGTGAAGGTGTTCAAGAACAATGTGCAGGGCAAGGAATACATCATCTACATCGCCAAACCAGGCGATTTTCTGGGCTATCGCGCGTTGTTAAGCGAAGAATATTATGGAGCATCCGCCACCGTGTTGGAAGACGCCAAGATTTGTTTCATTCCGAGGGAGCATTTTTTTGAGGTACTTCAAAAAAACCCTGCTTTCATGCGTAGAGTGGTAAAAGCCATTTGCCACGAGATGGGCATCATGGAGGAGAAAATGGCCGAACTTGCCCATAAATCCGTTCGCGAGCGGTTGGCTGCCAATTTGGTGATGTTGAAGGAAACCTATGGGATGGAAGGCGAAGGCAGCGAATTGATTGATTTGGCGCTTTCGCGCGAGGATTTGGCCAGCATCGTGGGCACGGCCACAGAAACGGTGATTCGCTTATTATCTGAGTTCAAAAACGATGGGCTGATTTCGTTCGAAGGAAAGAAAATTCGCGTGCTGGATGCGAAGAAGCTGGCCAAACAGGCTGATCTCATCCTCGCATAATTACCCCTCATTTTCTCAGAAACCACATCTAATTTGCTCGTTCGGGCAAAACGGCTCGTTTTATTCTGCGGTTAGTAAGAATCAAAACAAAAAGCCTGACAAAAATCATTCTTTTCGTTGAGACCCGTCAGTAGCCCTGGGTCTGGTTCCGTCTACTTTTGATACGGATAAAACCCGGCCTATATGAAACGAATTTTGGTTCCTTGTGATTTCTCCGACCCTGCGGTGCAGGCCTTTAAATTTGCTGTGGAGGTTGCCCGCAGGCAGAACGCGGAAGTGTTGTTGCTCCACGTGGTGGAGTTGCCGGTGATGCATGACACGGTGCTCATGCCCACTTTGTCGTTCGAAGAAGCCTATTTGAAAGACGTCAAAAATGACGTCACCAAAAATTTCGAGCAGATGAAAACGAAGTGGGCCCACGAAGGCCCCTCGGTGAGCACGCATATCGAATACGGGCCTACTACGCCCACGATTCGACAGTTCATCGAAGATCAAAAAATTGACTTGGTGATCATGGGCACCCACGGTGCCTCGGGATTAAAAGAATTTTTGGTGGGCTCGAATGCAGAAAAAATTGTTCGCACCTCGCCGGTGCCGGTGATTACGCTCAAGAATCATTTGAAAGAGATCAAGAACATTGTGTTTCCGAGCAACCTCAACACCGAGCAGGAAGAACTGACCTTGAAAGTGAAGGATCTTCAACATGCCTTTGGCGCTAAACTGCATATTCTCTACGTCAACACGCCTGCGTTGTTCAAGCGCGATACCGAGACCAAAGACCAGTTGGAGGCCTTTGTGAAACGTTTCATGCTCAAAGATTGTACGCTGAATATTGTAAACGATTACACTGAAGAGGCAGGAATTGCCGCATTTTCACGCGAGGTAAAAGCCGACATAGTAGCCATCGGCACCCACGGCAGGAGAGGTCTTAACCATTTGCTCAGCGGAAGCATTGCTGAGGACGTAGTGAACCATTTGGATTGTGCCATCTGGACATTTCGTGCAGCGGTATAACTCAACAATAGAAAAATTGCATGCATCCTAATATTTTAATACCGGTCGATTTTCAGGGCAATCACTTTGATCTCAGCAAACTTGATCACCTTTTTGAGCAGGTGCCGGGCAAACGGTTTACAGGGTTTTTCCTGAGCGATTTTGTAGAGCCGGTCAAGAATGGCCATTCTTCTGCGGGTGAGCGCCTGGAGTTGCAACACGAGATCAATGCTGCGGCAAGGCAAACGAATGTGGATTTTCAGTTCATGATTCCTTCTAAAGAGGACTTTGCAGTAGTGCATCAGAGTCGCTTCGCAGACTTGGCTTTGCTCGGCCCGGTAAATGGTTCGGCTAAACGCTGGCCCCAGGGCAGTATGGTAAATTTTTTCAGCCAACTCGCTTGCCCGGTCATGCTCGTACACGAAGCCGAAAAACCCTTTCAGGATATTCTGGTGTACCTGGATTATGATGTAAACAGCCTCGTGGCACTCAAGGCATTTCTCGCCTTTTTTGGCAACCGGGCCCGAGGAAGAAACCTTACTATCTTAGCCTCCAGTCCGGATGATGAGCCTGGCATTTTCTTCGAGAAATGCTTGGTGCAATATTTGCAAAAAGAATTCCGAAGCGTGGGGGTAGTGCCCATCAACGACAAACATCGCGAAGTGCAGCTTCTGGAATTTGCCGGTAAACTGGATAATCCACTCATCATCATGGGCACCGCAGGGAAAGAATTGTTGAAGAAAACCTCGTTGTCCGACCGGATTTTGGACAACAGA
>JBIIVI010000390.1:0-2591 GCA_044339555.1 Cyclobacteriaceae bacterium
ACCGCAGCGGTCGATCAGCGCGTAGCGTGCTATCACTGCGGCCAACCTTGTGAGCAGGATGTACTGAAGGCAGACGATAAGTCGTTTTGCTGTTACGGCTGCAAAACCGTGTACGAGATTCTGGCAGACAACAACCTCTGCGAATACTACACTTACCAGCAAACCCCGGGCGTGAATCAGCGCTTTGTAAGCGAGCAGAGTTTTGCCTTTCTTGATGAGCCTGCCTTACAGAAGAAGTTACTTCTCTTCAATTCTCCCGACTACGCGGCGGTTTCTTTCTTCGTTCCAAACGTGCATTGCATTTCGTGCATTTGGTTGCTGGAGAATTTACAGCGCCTCAACAAAGGCATCGTCAAGTCGGAGGTGAACTTTGCCCAGAAGACAGTAAAGATTGATTTCAATCCGGCTGTGGTGTCGCTGGGTGCCGTAGCACGGCAGATGGCGGCAGTGGGGTATGCCCCGCAGATTAACCTGGAGGGAAAACAGACTTCCACCGGAAGCACGAAGTCGTTGGTGCTAAAGTTGTCGATTGCAGGGTTTTGTTTCGGCAACACGATGTTGTTCAGCTTCCCCGAGTATCTTGGTTTATCCGAAAGCGAGGGCACCCTACGGCTTGTATTTTCGTATCTCAACATTTTGTTGGCGATTCCGGTTACGTTTTATTCCGCACAAGACTATTTTGTCAATGCCTGGAAAACCTTTAGGCAAAAGCAAATCAATATTGATGTGCCGATTGCGGTGGGATTAGCGGCCTTGTTTCTTCGCAGTTTGTACGACATTATTTCCGCCACCGGCCCCGGTTACCTAGACTCCCTCACGGGGTTGGTGTTCTTCCTGCTGGTAGGGCGCTGGTTCCAAAGTAAAACCTACGAGAGCCTTGCGTTCGATCGCGATTACAAATCTTATTTTCCGTTGGCGGTGAACCGGCGGCACGAAGGCGTGTGGCGGCCCACGGTGGTGTACGAGCTGACTCCGGGGGATCGCATCCAGATTCGGAACATGGAGATCATCCCGGCTGACTCGATTCTCTTGTCCGAACAGGCGTTCATTGATTATTCGTTTGTGACGGGCGAAGCCAAACCGGTACGAACCGAGGCAGGCCACCTGTTGTATGCGGGCGGCCGGTTGGTGGGGAAGCCCGTGGAAATGGCAATTGAGAAAGCTACATCGCAAAGCTATCTCACCAGTTTGTGGAATCACCAGGCGTTCACAAAACCTGAGGAGAGTCGCTACAAGAAAATCATCGACCAAGCCGCTCAACGCTTTACGTGGATTGTGATGGGCATCGCGGTGGTAACCGGGTTTTATTGGCAGTGGGTGGCGCCCGAAAAAATGTGGCTGGTGGTAACCGCTGTACTGATGGTAGCGTGTCCGTGCGCGTTGGCCCTGGCAGCCCCTTTTACGTATGGCAACATGTTGCGGGTGTTTGGTCGACTTGGATTATACCTGAAGAATGCAGATTTGATTGAACGGTTGGCATCGATTAACGCGATTGTATTCGACAAAACGGGAACAGTTACCCAAGGGGCAGCGGATGTGGTATTCGTGGGCCAGCTTTCGGAGCATGAACTCAGTGAAGTAAAGTCGCTTACCGGCGCTTCCTCGCATCCATTGAGTAATCTGATTTTCAAATCCATTACAAAGCCCGCGCAAGGAACCGTGGATCATTTCCGCGAAATCCCCGGTAAGGGCCTGGAGGGAGAAATTGGCGGTAGCCGGATTCGGTTGGGATCGTCTTACTTTATCCAAGGAGTTGGGTCGGACGGGCAGGAAGGCTCGCGTGTGTGGGTCGAACTCAGTGGCGAGGTGCGGGGCTACTTCCAAATGTCAACGCGCTTTCGGCCGGGCATGCCTGCGCTGCTCCAACAACTGGGCAGCCGCTGCCGCGCGTTACTCTCGGGCGATCAGGCGTCTGAACGTGAACGGATGAAAGCGGTGTTTCCCGAATCGGTGGATCTGCGCTTTGAGCAGAGTCCGTACGACAAAATGGACTACATCAGCCGGCAACAATTCCAAGGCGATAAGATCCTGATGTTGGGCGATGGCCTGAACGACAGCGGAGCACTGAAGCAAGCCGATGTGGGCCTTGCCGTAACGGACGACACAGGTGTTTTTACGCCTGCGTGCGATGGCATTCTGGAAGGACGACAACTGCAACACCTCGATGCTTTTTTGAAACTTAGCCGCAACGCTACTGCTATTTTGAAAATCGCGTTTGGAATTTCCTTTTTCTACAACATCATCGCGTTGAGTTTTGCGGTGTCTGGCCATCTTACTCCGCTGGTGGCCGCGATACTTATGCCAATCAGTAGTATTAGTGTGGTTGGCTTCTCCACGTTGGCAGTAAATTGGGCTTCATCGAAGGTTCGTCAAACACTTACCACATGAACATCATCATTGTCTTAATCTCTATTTCGTTCACCATGGCCGTGATCTTCCTAAGCATTTTTGTGTGGAGCATGAAGAGTGGCCAGTACGATGATACCTACGGCCCCTCGGTGCGCATGTTGTTCGAGGACAAGAAGAAGGACGAATAAACAAGCCATCATTTTGTATACCGCAAAAAGCCCCGGCAGGCAGCATCCTCTGTA
>JBIIVI010000125.1:0-9977 GCA_044339555.1 Cyclobacteriaceae bacterium
ATTACCAGGAACAACTTCTCGCTCAGAAACAAAAGTACCTATCCAAACTCGCACATGAACTCGATATGAAGGTAATCCCAATCGCCTAAATAACACCTGTCATTGATAGGGCGGAACGACCGAAGCAATCTCCTATTTTCGCTCCGAATTGGAGATTGCTTCGCGATCGCTCGCAAAGATTGGATTTTTAGAGGTGCACCTTAAATAAAACTGGTAACTCTTCCAACCTCTGCGCAAAGGGTCGGGTCTAACAGGCATCAACCGATGCTTATGAAATCCTACACTGCTCTTCTCATCTCGCTCGTCATGGTAACGGGCGCTCTACTGACGGCTTGCACCGACACCTGCCAGGTACGTTCGCGA
This sequence comes from Cyclobacteriaceae bacterium, assembly GCA_044339555.1. Lineage (GTDB taxonomy): Bacteria > Bacteroidota > Bacteroidia > Cytophagales > Cyclobacteriaceae > ELB16-189. Next base: position 364 of record JBIIVI010000125.1, read on the forward strand.
TACGTGTATTACGAACCGGTCTACGCCACCTCTGCCGAAGTTCGCGCGGCCACCAAATTGGAGTCTAGTCGCGTGATTGACCAGCCCGGAAAAATCTACTTTAAAGACGGTTTTTTATTTGTAACGGAGAAAGACAAAGGCATTCACATCATCGATAACCGCGATCCGCGTTTGCCGGTGATGCGGTCCTTTCTCGCTGTGCCCGGCACAATTGATTTAGCGATTCGTGGCAACTACCTGTATGCCGATAGCTACATTGATCTGGTGGTGTTCGATGTGTCTAATCTGGATAACATTACCGAAGCGGGCCGCCTGGAAGGCGTGTTTAACAACGTAAGTTGGATGGGCTTCCGCTCCAGCCCGTCCATGGTGATTCGCGATTGGAAACCGGTTGAAACGGTACAGCTTTCGGAAAGCGATTGCGATTTGCGCGTGGAGCCGTGGGGCGGCTTTTTGTATCGCAACGGTTTTGTACTTGAATCAGCCGATGCCATGAGCTTTAACAATCGCACATTCGCTGCAGCGCCTGTAACCACTGGATCAACGGCTGGCATAGGCGGTTCGATGGCCCGCTTTACACTCAATGAAGATTACCTGTATGCGCTCGATGGTGCCAATCTGGAAATCATCGGCCTCCAGACTCCTACCCGGCCCGTTTCTGCCGGGGAGAATCCGGTATCTTGGGACATTGAAACCGTTTTTCCGGGCGACAAGCGATTGTATATCGGCTCGCAGACCGGTATGTATATCTACGATCTTGCCAAACCCGACAAGCCGAGCTTGCTCAGCAAATACGAGCACGTGCGTAGTTGCGATCCGGTGGTGGTGCAAGGCGACTTTGCGTATGTAACCTTGCGCAACGGCACTGCGTGTGGCGGCTTCACCAACCAATTAGAAGTAATTAACATCGCCAACCCGCGCGTGCCCCAACTGCTACATATCTATCCGATGACCAATCCGCACGGCCTTGGTATTGATCAGGGTACTTTATTTATCTGTGACGGTGCAGCCGGTTTAAAAGTGTACGATGCCACCAACGTGGCGCGCATCAGCGAAAACCTGTTGGCTCATTACGGCAAGATTCACGCATTTGATGTGATCCCGTTTAACAAGGTAGCGATGATGATCGGCAATGACGGGATTTACCAATACGATTACCGCGATCCGAAGAATATTTCATTACTCAGTCAGATCGCCATCAAGCCACAATGAAGGCGCTGTTTTTTGTTATCGCAGCGTTTGTTGCGAATATGGCTCACGGGAGTGACACCCTCCGCATCAAACGACTGCACGATAGTTGGTCGTTCCAAACCGGCATGCTCGTGAAGCGACCGGAGATGTTTGCTACGTCCAGTTTGTCGTACATGCTAACCCGTGCACGTAACCCGCGCCTGCATGCAGGTGTAACGTTGGGATTCGACCACTACTCGGGTTGGCACACGGTGCCGTTAAGTTTTACCATGCGGTGGGATGGACGCAGCAAAAACCCGTGGTTTGTGCAAGGAAGTGCGGGGCGGGCGTGGGCCCGCATGTTGCCGGACTTTCGTACACCCAACTACCGGGAAGATTGGGGTGGCCCGGCTTACTACATCGGTCTTGGTAAAGCGATCCGCTATGGAAACATCGAGGTTGCCTGGCTGGTGGGCTATCGCATCCAACAGGTGGGTTGGCGAGACGAAGTGATTTATGACCCGCAAATATTCGGTCGCGATCGTGGACCGGTTACCGAAGTAGATCAAACCTTTCGCAGGCTCTCGCTCACCCTACAGGTGAGTTGGCGCTAATGGGTGGTAAGACTATCCAATTCTGTGGCGAGTTGCTCCCAGTTTGCATTTACCGTTTGTAGCGCGGCTTTTGTTTGCTCGTATTTCCTCTTCAGTGAACTGCCCTGATCGGGTTGATGATATACCTCCGGGTTAGCTAGATCAACCTCTTGTTGCTTTTGAATCGCTTCCAGTCGTTGCAACTCCTCTTCCACTTTTCGAAGTTCCTGTTCCAATGCTTTGCGCTTCTTGGATGTGTCGTCCTTAACAACTTGTGCGGATTCTTTCACTTCCGGTTTTGATTCCTTTTTGGGCGGCTCAACTACCGTGTTCGCTGGATTGGATTTACGCCAGTACTCATACTCATCGTACGTGCCGGGGTATTCTTTGATCTGATGATTTTCGATGTACCAGATTTTGTTGGCAATCTGACTAATGAAGTGGCGGTTGTGCGATACCACTACAAACGTACCCAGATATTGCTGCAACGCCTGGATCAGAATGTTTTCTGAAATAAAATCCAGGTGGTTGGTAGGTTCATCCAACAACAGGAAGTTAGCCTCGCTGATCAGCGTCTTCGCCAGCGCCACGCGCGATTTCTCCCCACCCGACAGCACTTTGATCTTTTTGAATTGATCTTCATCGGTAAACAAAAAGCAACCTAGTATCGCGCGCAACTCCTGCTCGAGTTTGCCGCTGCCCGCCTGCTTCAACTCTTCCAGGATTTCGTTCTCCACGTGCAGCGACTCCAGTTGGTGCTGCGCATAGAAACCCTGAATCACATTGTAGCCGATGGTGCGTTCGCCTTCTACGGCTTCGGTGCCGCTCAAAATTCGCAGAAGCGTTGATTTCCCTTTACCATTGGCACCGATCAGCGCAATTTTGTCACCGCGTTCAATCACAGCGGTGGTGTTATTCAGAATCTCCAGACTGCCGTACGATTTGGATAGGTTGTTGAGGGTAACCACATGCCGCCCCGAGGTTTGCGAGAATTTGAACTTGAAGTTCACGGCAGCTGTATCGTCAATCACTTCATCAATCAAATCCATCCGGTCGATGGCTTTGATACGCGATTGTACCTGGCGGGCTTTGCTGGCTTTGGCTTTGAAGCGCTCAATGAAGCGCTCGGCCTGGCGGATTTTGGCTTGCTGATTCTCGTACGCATTCTGCTGAATGGTTTCGCGTAGCTCTTTTTCCTTCAGGTAAAACGAATAATTGCCTTCGTACGTAACCAGTTGTTGCTGCGTGACTTCAACGGTTTTGTTCACCACATTGTCCAGAAAAGTACGATCGTGCGATACAATCATTACCGCACCTTCATAATTGCGCAGGTAGTCTTCTACCCATTGGATCGAAGGTAAGTCCAAGTGGTTGGTAGGTTCATCCAACATCAGCAACGCGGGCTTTTCCAACAACAGTTTTGCCAGCATCACGCGCATGCGCCACCCACCGGAGAATTCTTTCAGGGGCCGGTGTAAGTCAGCTGTAGTAAAACCAATTCCCTCCAGCACTTCCTCGGCTTTCGCCTGCATGGTGTAGCCGTCCAGTTGTTCAAACTTTTCCTGGAGCTTGGTCAATTTATCCACCAATGCGTCCGAATACTCGGTTTCAAGTTGGTGCAGGATTTTTTCAATCTGACGTTGAGTGCCTACCGCGTCTTTGAACGCTTCCATGGCTACCGTGAGGATGGCATCTTCTGTTTGGTAGGAGAGGAGATCCTGATTTAAAAAGCCGATGGTACAATCTTTTGCCTTGCTAATTGACCCTTCATCAATTTTGTAGTCCCCGTAGATGATTTTCAGTAAAGTGGACTTTCCACGGCCGTTCAGGCCAATCAAGCCGATTTTGTCATTCGGTTTGATGAACATCGAAGCGTTTTCATACAGCGCCCGGCCACCAATGAAGTAAGAAATGTTGGAAATTGAGATCATGATCGCTAAATCGCGTGCAAAGATATTATTGTAATCTTATAAAAACATTGGCTATGAAGAAGTTAGGATTTTTGGTGGTTTTGTGGGTGGCCTTGACTGCTTGCCAGCGCCCGAAAACGGATGAGGGAGCAGCTTCTTTGGCTGCTGTGGCGGCTGAATCGGTGGATACTTCCAGTCCGGCTTTGACCGAAGCCAGCGCGCAGTTGCCGCTGAGTTCGCTGCAATTGCCGGCGGGTTTTAAAATCAGCGTCTATGCCGAAGTAGAAAATGCACGCTCGATGGCGATGAGCCCAAATGGCACCTTGTTTGTTGGCAACCGCGATGGTGATAAAGTATATGCAGTAAAGGATACCGATGGCGATTACAAAGCAGATAAGCGTTGGATACTCGCTTCCGGATTAAACATGCCCAATGGCGTGGCTTTCCGCGATGGCGATCTTTACATCGCTGAAGTGAGCAAAATCTCCAAAATCAAAAATGTAGAATCGAAGCTTTCCAATCCTGGCAAGTTGGAGACGGTTTACGATAAATACCCTACTGAAGCGCACCATGGCTGGAAGTACATTGCCTTTGGTCCGGACGGAAAATTATATGTACCGGTAGGCGCACCGTGCAACATTTGCTTGAGCGAAGACAAGCAGTATGCCAGCATCACCCGCATGAATGCAGATGGCACCGGGATGGAAGTGTTTGCAAACGGCGTGCGCAACACCGTAGGCTTTACGTGGCATCCACAAACCAAAAATATTTGGTTCACCGACAACGGCCGCGATATGCTGGGCGATGATATTCCGCCCTGCGAGTTGAACACCGCGCCCACGGCTGGCATGCACTTTGGCTATCCGTTCTGCCACGGTGGTACGATCAAAGACCCCGAGTTCGGAAGTAAGCGCCCGTGCAGTGATTTCACAGCACCTGCGCAAAACCTCGGGCCGCACACGGCTCCGTTGGGTTTAAAATTCTATACGGGTACGCAGTTTCCGGAAAAGTATCGCGGTAACTTGATCATCGCGGAGCATGGCTCGTGGAACCGGAGCAAAGAGGCGGGCCACATCGGTTATCGGCTTATGCTCGTAACGGTGGAAGGCAACAAGGGTACAAACTATGAAACGTTTGTTTCCGGATGGTTGAAGTCCGATAAGAAAAGTGCCTGGGGTCGCCCCGTTGATGTATTGCTGCTGGCGGATGGCTCGTTGTTGGTTTCAGACGATCAGGCCAACGTGATTTACAGAATTACTTATCAGGGTTAATGCTAAAACGATGAAGACTAAGTTAATGGTGAATAGCAACGGCTCGCTGCGCGTGGAGGGAGATTTTGAAATCGTGGACGCTCAGGGCAAGGCCTATGGACTAAATGGTCGCGAGGTGGTGTCGTTGTGCCGCTGCGGGCTATCCAAAAACAAGCCATTCTGCGATGGATCGCACAAAGGAAACTTCGATCATCCGGCCGAAGCGTTCGATTTGCCGCCTCGCAAGGTTTAGAAGTCGGTGGAGATATCGTCTATTTTTTTTCCCTTGTCGAGCTGCATTTGCTTGAGCAGCGGATAGTAGCGATAAGTAAGGAGAATCTCGTTTTTCGAAAAGTCTTTGAACGTGAGGCTCAGGGTAGGAGCTACCCAGTTGTAAGAGTCCGTTACTAAGATGTATTTCGGTTCACCAAAAGCTTTGGTCATCCCTTTCATGAGGCGCACGTCCTTGTCGGTGATGACGCGGATTTCGTAGATGTTGTCCTTGTAGGTCTTTACTTCGACTTTGCGCACGTTTACCTCTCCGATCTTTTCGAGGGTTTCATCGGTCACTTCATACACCTTTACCGGATACTCATTTTTCTCTTTGCTGTCTTTTCGGAACGAGGCGCCTGTTACGCTATCGATCGGTTGACCGAGTTTGATAGACTTGAAGCCGTTTCTGCGTTCCAGTTCGGCTGTGTTTTGGGCAGCCAGCGAATAGCTCCAGGCAACCAGCACAGGCAGGATCAGGTATTTCATGGTTTGGTTGGTTCGAGAAAGCGCAAGGGAAACGAGACCCGGGATTGATCCCACATCAACAGCACATCGGCCCGATCGTTTTGAGACACGATATCGATCGTAAACATTTCGTAGACATCGGGAATTTCTTCAACAGGTGTTTCAAAACGAACTACGTCCGCATCCGGGTTGTAGTTAGTGCTGCCCCAAAGGCCTAGGTCCCGGTTAAGGATGATTGTCCACTTTACTACATCCGGAATCGTAAAGAGCGCATACGTGCCAGCCTTCACGCGTGTGCCTTGCACCAACACGTCTTGGGTGAAGGTAACTTCGGTGGCTTCGTTGTCGCCCGTTCGCCACACTTGTGCGTAGGGTACCAGTCCGCCAAACACACGCTGATCTTTTTTACTTGGTTGGCTGTACACGATTTTTACATACGTGTCTTTGTAGCGAGCGGTAACTTGATTGAGTGGACTGATGCGTTTGCGTTCGGGGTGATACTGAGCATCGGCCGATTGGAAGCAAAGTGCTATACACCACGGTGCCCAGAGGAGAAAACGTTTCACCAACTTGAGATCGATCATATCTGCTGCGAAAATAGCAATTTTGCGACCAAAGCATTTACTTCGAGCCATGACCCGACCCGCCTTTGATGATATCTACATGGAATTGGCTGTGAACCTGGCCAAGCGCTCGCATTGTATCAAACGGCATGTGGGCGCAGTGCTTACGAAGGAGACCCGCATTGTATCCATTGGCTACAACGGACCTCCTTCCGGTACACACAACTGCGATGAAGAGTGGCCCGAAGTAGGTTGTCCGCGCGATTCAAAAGGCGGATGCTCGCTGGCGATCCATGCTGAACAGAATGCGATCTTGTATGCGGTTAAAAATCACATGTCAGTAGAGGGGGCCACGCTTTACGTCACGTTGTCGCCCTGCCTTTCTTGTGCCCGCATTATCTTTAGTATGGGCATCGAAAAAGTGATTTACCTGAATTCGTATGCCGAACACAAAGGCATCCCAAATGATGAGGGGATTGACTTTTTGAACAAGTTCGGAATACCTTGTGTAAAGTACCAAGGCGCGTTACAAAACGTAACGCACATGATCTAAGCAGCGTCTAGCGGGCTTTCAATACCGCTTCCAGGTCGGTAATGAATTTTGCGGTAACGCCTTTGGTCTTGCGTTCTTTGTGCGCTTTCAGGATTTCAATGGCGCGCTGAACGATCTCATACAAACCAACGGGATTGTTATCAAATGTGTAGCTGCCCAGGCACCACTGAATGTCGGCTTGTAGCTGATGTTCAGTATCCAGCTCCCGGAGTTTTTCCAGAATGTGCACACACGCCTGATCGACCGGCCATGCGGCAACTGCTTTTTTCACAGCGGCTTTTTTAGGAGCGGCTTTCGGAGTGGCGGATTTCGTTGCGGCTTTTGCCATGATGTTATTGGGTTGATTGCGTGAGCAAAGTTCGGTAGGCGTTTAGCCGTTTGCAAGGGGTTGAAATACAAAAATTTACGCAACCGTTAACGCAGAAGTTATCAAGCAAGCCTTTGCATGTTCGTATTGATTCTGAAAACTAAGGTGAATACTTGCCATATGTAACCGAAGCATGTCGCTTGTATGAGGGCAGCGTTACGGGGGAGAGTATTGTATGATGAGCGAAGTGGATGAGTGGACGATGCAGATTACAAAAATGAAATCGTTAGGTAGTGAAAAAGAAAAAGGGAAGAAATCCTAGATCTCTTCCCTTTTCAAAGTATCAAGCGTTGCTTGATTACTTCTTCTTCTTAGCAGCCTTCTTTGCTTTCTTGGCTGCTTTCTTAGCGGGTTTTTTTGCCATAGCGTTTTAATGTTTAGAGTTAAAACTGTTCGAAAGGTATAACAAAAAATTAATTCTCAAAAATTTTGACAAAATAATTTTCGTTTGTCGAAAAAAATTTTGAAAGCGTGCATGATTTTTCGTGCAACAAACTCTCTTCATCGCGATGATGAAATGATGTTCACTTCTGGTGTGAGATCAACATCAAATTTTTCTTTCACACTCTTCATGATTGCACGTGCTAACGAAAAAATTTCTTCGCCCTGCGCACCACCGTAATGCACCAACACTAAGGCTTGATGTACATGCACACCAACACGCCCCACGCGTTTTCCTTTCCAACCACACTGTTCAATGAGCCACGCTGCAGGAATTTTAACATTCTGATTTACAGTAGCATAACCGGGTACACTTCCATAACTTTTTTGAAGTGATTGATACTGTGTAACACCGATGGTGGGATTCTTAAAAAAACTTCCGGCATTGCCAATCACACGCGGATCAGGAAGTTTGCTTTCACGAATACTCACCACTGCATCGCGCACATCTTGAATAGTTGGGTGTTGAATATGGCGCTGTTGAAACACCTCGCGAATAGCTCCATACTCAATGCGTAACGGATGACTTTTTTTGGTGAGTGTTAAAGTAATACTTGAAATAAAAAATTTTTCTCTCCACGCGTGTTTAAAAACACTTTCGCGGTATCCAAAGGCACATGCTTCGTTGGAAAAGGTGTGCATGTGGTGTGTGTGAATGTCCATTCCGTGTACTTCATCGATCACTTCTTTGATCTCTACACCATAAGCTCCGATGTTTTGAATCGGTGCAGCGCCGCATGTACCAGGTATCAATGCCAAATTTTCTATGCCTCCATAGTCAAGTTGTGCACATTTTTGAACCAGCGCGTGCCAATTTTCTCCTGACTGCACCCGCAGGGTAACGCGATCCTCGTTTTCATCGAGTGTCTCAACACCGGTTAACTCATTTTTTATGACCAGTCCATCAAAATCCCCGTGCAATAACACGTTGCTTCCTTGACCGAGGATGAGTTTGGGTTGTTGTTTGACTTCGGGTAGCTGCAATAAGCTACGCAGTTCATCCATCGACTGGATACGCGCGAACCAGCGGGCCTTGGCTTCAATACCAAACGTGTTGTATGGCTGCAGCGATTGATTCTCCGTGAGCATAGCAACCAAGGAATGCAATTTGGCGCAAAAAGCAAAACGCCCCGTAGGGCGTTTGTCTTTGTTGTCTACAGTCGTGCTAAATCAAAATGCATCACTCAACTCCGAGGCGGTGAGTTTAAAGATGCAGATGCGCGGAAAGCGGCCGGCTACATACGTGGTGCCGCACACGGCCAGACCGCCATCGCGGGTTTGCACCATGCTGGCCACTTCAAACGGGTTGGAAAAGCCCAGGTACTTGCTGCCAAGAAAACTTCCGTTGGCTGGATCGTAAGCAAGAATGGCAATCTGGCGACTGCGCGTGTAGCTGGTGTAGGCTAGTTGCTCTTTACCATCAATCACCAGACGCAACACCTTCACCGGACTGTTGCTTGCCAATTCTGGCATGGGGTTGCCGCCCAAATCCACACTGGAAGAAACGCCTGAAGAATTTAGGGTTACGTTCGGCAAAAAGTAATTGTCGCCAAAGTTGAATCGTGAACCGGCAAATCGACCACCGCCCAACGGCAATAAGCTGTTCATGCCGCCGTTGGATTGCTGCCCTTGCACCACGCCTTGTGGTGTGGGTTGGTTCAGGTCGGTAAATACAACTGAGAGCGTATAGTTATAAAAGCCATTGAAAAAGTAGTTACCCCCCGGAACACGCCCGACCAGGAACGGAAGTTGGCGACCTGTGCGAAGGAAATGATTGATCAACGGTTCTTCAACCTCATCGCCCGCACCAATGCTAAACCCGCGCGATCGCGAGATACCACCTGTCGGGGAAACTACCGACACACGCGACTCTTTGTTGAGGTTGTCGTAATTCAACAACAAGAAGTTTCCACCGTCCAGAGCTGCTGCCGCCGGATAAGTGCCGCCTACCGGAATCAGCTGGTTGATTTGCCCGCTCGCATCCATCTCAGCCAAATGCGTCTGAAGACCAACGGGTGTCATGCAGAAG
>JBIIVI010000126.1:0-9935 GCA_044339555.1 Cyclobacteriaceae bacterium
GCGGTTGGTGATGGAAAAAACTACGCACGTGATGCTGGCCGGCGTAGGCGCGGAACAGTTTGCACTGGCGCAGGGCTTTCAAAAAGAAGACTTACTCACGAAAGAGTCGGAACAAGCATGGAAGGAGTGGTTGAAAACTTCAAAGTACCAACCTACCATGAAGAACTTCAACCTCAATCATGATACCATCGGCATCGTGGCGCTCGATGCAGCGGGAAACTTGTCGGGAGCATGCACTACGAGCGGCATGGCGTACAAAATGCACGGACGCATTGGCGACTCGCCCATCATCGGCGCAGGGTTATATGTGGATAATGAGATCGGAGTCGCGGCCGCCACAGGCGTGGGCGAAGAGGTAATAAAAATGGTAGGCAGTCATCTGGTAGTTGAATTGATGCGACAGGGAAAGAGCCCCGAGCTTGCTTGCCGCGAAGCCGTTGAGCGCATGGTGAAACGGGATCCCGCGAAAGCGAAAGAAATTCAGGTGGGATTCATTGCCCTCAACAAGGCCGGTCAGTTTGGTGGCTACTCCCTTCAGACCGGCTTCACCGTAACAGTATCCTCGAACCAGCACCGGCACGAGAGCCTGAGAATCCAAAGCCACTTTGCATGACGATTGAGATCGTAGTCTACAACATCAGCTCTGCGCTACAGGCACAGGTGGGCGGAGCAGACCGTATTGAGTTGTGCGATAACCCGGGCGAAGGCGGGACTACTCCTTCATTAGGAACTGTTGAAGTTGTGCGCCAGAATACTACACTGGACGTCTTTCCGATGGTGCGACCGCGGGGTGGCGATTTTTGCTATTCCAACTATGAGTTTCACAGCATGAAGCGCGATATCTATCACTTCCAGAAAGCAAGTGCCGATGGAATTGTATTTGGAATTTTAACCCCCGACGGACGCATCGACAAAAAAAGGTGCAAGGAGTTAATTGATAAAATCCGACCGCTGCAAGCCACCTGCCACCGGGCTTTTGATATGACGCGCGATCCGTTCGAGGCGCTGGAAGATTGCATTGATGTTGGGTTTGACCGGATTCTCACCGCCGGGCAAAAACCGAAAGCCGCTGAAGGTGTGGACGTGATTGCCGAATTGGTAAAACGTGCGTCTGGCCGAATTCGGGTGATGCCCGGATCGGGTGTAAACGAAACCACGGTGCAAGCCATCGTATCGCAAACGGGCGTACAGGAAATTCACTTCTCGGCTACAGTCATGAACCCAAGCCCGATGGAATACCGTAACCCCGCTATTGCGGGTATGGGCGATGATTCCGGTAGCGAATACCTGCTGCGCACCGTCAGCCCGGACCGGATAAAAAAAATGCGCGCGTTAGCCGAGGCTGCGGTTGCAAGGAAATAGTAGGGAAATTCTATATTTGCAGGCCACTAGGGGTATTAGCTCAGCTGGCTAGAGCGCTACAATGGCATTGTAGAGGTCATCGGTTCGACTCCGATATGCTCCACAAAAAGGCTTCCGAAAAGGGAGCCTTTTTTGTTTCATCTGCGTTTTTATATCAAAATTTTCTATGAGCTACCGGATTCCCGCCCAAACGCGCATTGGCCATGTACATTTAAAAGTGGCCGATTTGCAACGCGCACTTGATTTTTATTGTGGCTTACTGGGCTTTGAACTGATAACAACTTACGGAAAAGATGCTGCGTTCATTTCGGCCGGAGGCTACCACCACCACATTGGGCTCAACACCTGGTTTAGCAAAAACGGACCACCCGCTCCGGTGCGCAGTGCCGGACTTTTCCATACCGCCATTCTTTACCCTACCCGCAAAGACCTGGCGGTGGCGGCACAGCGCCTATTGGCTGCCAACTACCCGATTCAAGGCGCGTCCGATCACGGTGTATCCGAGGCAATTTATCTGAATGACCCTGATCAAAACGGAGTAGAATTGTACTGCGATCGTTCCCCCGACTTGTGGCCGCGAACACCTGCCGGTGCAATCGACATGTTTACAAAAGCGTTGGATTGGGATGGGTTGATGGCGGAGGTACGGGCGTAGTTAATGTGGTTCGGATTCGTGGAACAATCCTTCTTCGAGCCGCCAGCAGATTCACTTTTAACTCAGTCTTCTTATTGGAGGATTTTTCATAAATTCGGCATATGAAAGCCAAAACCATCAATGTAGAAAAAGAAAAACTGAAGATCATCAAGTGGGTCACTAGCCTCAAAGATCCAACCGCCATCGAACGTCTAAAAATGTTAAGTGAGAAGCCGCAAAAGAAAAACGATTGGTGGGACGAATTGGCCGATGAAGAAAAAGCTGCGATCGACAAGGGGCTTGAAGACTTAAAAGCAGGGAGAGTTAAGTCACACCAGGAAGCCAGGAGGCTTTATGAAAAGTGGTTATAAACTCGTTTGGTCCGAGCGAGCTTTAGAAGATCTGAAAGCCATCCTTACTTATCTGGCTGAGAAATGGACCGAAAAGGAAATTCGGAATTTTGCGACTAGATTAGACAAACGACTTCACCTAATTGCTACAAATCCACGCCTTTTTCCGATGACGACTAAACGAAAGAGCGTACGGAAATCTGTGCTCACGAGACACACAGTAATTTACTACAAATCAGAAGGTCACCTCGTCACCATCATTACGCTTTTTGATCCCCGCCAAAAACCATCGAGGCTAAAACTCAAGCCAGATGACACGATGCTTTTGAATGCTTCGTGCCATGTCAGGTGTTATCACCTGACACCTACCTGCACCGTAAGTAAATGATTGCGATGGTTTTATTCCACCCTTCATTTGTCAGATTAAATGAATGTGGTTGGGTACCCGATGGTTATCGAAGCAAAACCATTTCTACTGTGTCAGGTGATAACACCTGACACGGAAAAAATTGCTCTTTTAAATTAGTCTTGGATGTAATGAAAGCAACCGTGACATCCAACTCTTGGCCAACCAAGACAAGTGCCGGTCTTATTTTTGAACCGGAAAGATCAGTAAATGGAAACGGTACCAGAACAATGTCACCTTTTCTCATCGATAACGCTCCTGCAAGTCGTTGACCGAATAGATATCCGGTTCTTCTTCGAGGAACTTAAATGTTTTTGATTCAGAAGCCAATTTTTGGATCCCATGCGTAATCAACCGATCTTCAATTCTCTTCAACAAAAACTCGGTGAAATCAGAAACCTCCCTAAGATTTTGGTCGGGCAGTCGCTTCAGGTTATCAATTGTTTTTTCGAGCAGTAGGTCTCGCGACATGGTTGTTCTCGATTTAGAATAATAAATCTGACTAAAATTTGTCTGCTATCAAAAATGGTTATTCGTATGCCTTGTTTTATTCTTTCTCCACCACCAACACCCAATCCTTTCCACCTTTTGGCGGTGTGAAGCTCGCGGTACTTTTTCCGGAAATTTTCACCGGCATGCTTTGCCCCGTTCGCACATCAAACCAGGCGGCCTTCTTTTTGGCGGATTTGATCTTGGTGAGATCTATCCGCACAGGCTTGGGCTGTGGCAAATAAACAAGCGCATAAGTGCCTGCCTCATCGCGGGTGGCCCACAGCAGATCGGTATAGTCTTTTCCCTTGTCAGACAAGACGATGGAGTTGTCAGAGATGCGGTTGAAATACGGTTTTGATAACATCAGGTTTTTTAGGTACACCATCTGATTGGCAGCTTCAGCCCGCGCCGCCGCGCGCCAGCCAATAATTGTATCGCCAATGTTCACGGGAGGATACAACGCTTCGTTTAAAAACTGCCAGATTTGATGATGACCGTAGGTAACACCACAACCACCGGCAAATACGGCCCGATAAATGCGTGCACGTACATCATACGCATTAAAGTAGCCACGTTGCCGCGTCCACTTGCCGTCCCACGGATTTACCGGATGGTCTTCGTAGCACGGTTCCATATCGAGGGTGGGTTTTTGTGGCTGCTTCGCCAGATCGCGCACGACCCAGTTCCATGCATCTGTTTCGCGCGCACCATGGCCGGACTGAAACGCATTCATGTCGAGCCACGGTTCTTCATGTATAAATTGCGAGGTGGAGTTTGACCCGCCTGCGGGATGGTAGGTAATGAACGCATCCTTACCCAAGACGCTTTCAATACCGTGCGCCATCGCGCGCCACATGGCCCGATCATCGAACGATTTTTCAACACCATCAATCTTCCACGAGTACACTGCAGGGCGGTCGCCCCCCAACACCCAAATGATGTTCCACTGCTTTTGGTAGCGCTTGGCAAGTGTCGCTCCGTAGATAAACGCATTTTGCTCGTTGAACACGATCGGGCCATCGCCCCACATGTGCGCCAATTTATCGCCCCAGGTGGGCAACAAACCAATGTATAGATTTCGCTTGGCCGCCTCCTGAATAACAAAATCCACGTGATCCCAATAATCGTATTCGTAGGCATCGGTGGAATTGCTACCGGGCGTTGTAGCCAACTGCGCGGGGTTTTCGTTGTTGAGCGGCCAATCACCATAACGGTTGGGCTGGCGAATGCCATTGAACTCGGCCAGCGCCACCGCCTGGATCACGTTAAACTCTTGTTGTTGGCGGATGGTGAGAAACTCAACTGCTTCTTCGCGCGTGAGGCGATGAAACAGCTCCCACGCGGTATCGCCCACCCAGAAAAACGGTTGTCCATCTTTAGTTTGCAAGAATCTACCATTGGGAGATACCTGGATTTGGGCGCTTGCCGACACCATGCAGAAAAGCAAAACAAAAACAGCGATCGCGGCTTTTGCTAATCGGAGTTGGTTTACTTGAGTCATAGTATATCGATGGATTGTTTAAGATTGATTGCAATCAATTTCGGGTTTGGGCTGGTTTGCTAAACATCGCAAGAAATTGTTCTATATTCGGTAGTCGGCTTGGTGAGTAAGTTCGTTAAATAAAATCAAATCCACATGCATGAACAATCGAATTTGGTTAGGCGCATTGTTAATGTCGGTCGCAACGTTTACCCAGGGTCAGGATTCGCAAATGATTTTTTTGCGGGCCGAGGCCCCGCTCATGGGTGGCTATCGAGTCATCGTCAATGAAGAATTCGCTGGGAAGTTTCAGTCAGGCAAGCATCTGGTGGTACCCACTACCCCAGGCAATCATTTGCTACAAGTAAGGCGACTGAGTCGAAAATCATCCAAGCATCGCGAAACTGTAATTATAACAATTGAGCCTGGAAAAACGCACTACTTTCTGGTGGCCGAAACGGTTGCACCCGGTACGCAATTAGAACTCGTTGAAATTACTGAGCAGTCCGGAAAACGGCTATTGGCCAAACAAGAAATCTGGCGAAAGCGCCACCTGAACCGTACCGCCACAGCCCAGCCCTGAGCGCGGAGGCGTTACTCGCTCCGCAAACTTCTTACCGGGTTTAGCCGGGCCGCCTTCCACGCCTGCGAAGCCACCGTTAACCACGCGATGGTAAGCGCCAACGCGCCTGCACCTACAAAATAGTACCACGACAACTCGATTCGGAATTCAAAGCGCTCCAGCCATTGGCCCAGCAGCCAATAGCTTACCGGCAACCCCGCCAACACCGCCACGCCCACTACCCGCATGAAGTCGGCCGACAGCAACAGCACGATACTGTTCACGTTTGAGCCCAGCGCCTTGCGAATGCCAATTTCTTTTTGCCTGCGCTCTGCCGTAAAAGCCGATAATCCAAAAAGCCCGAGACAAGAAATTACAATGGCCATGGTGGCGAAATACAATGAAAGGGAAGCCACCCGTTGCTCCGCTGCGTACAGGCGCGCAAACTCTGCATCCAGAAAAACGTAGTCGAAGCTGAAGCCCGGATTGATCTTGCGGTACACCACACCGAGCGCCTCCAGTGTTTCCTTTGTCTTGCCTGCCTCCAACCGTACCAAGATGTTCCACGAGTTTTCGGGCGAAAGCCGGAAAAACAGTGGGCTCACCGCATCGTGCAGCGACTGAAAGTGGAAATCTTTTACTACGCCAATGATCTCCATATCGAACTCGTCCCACAGCCGGATTTTTTTGCCAATCGGATCCTGTAATCCCATCGCGCGAATAGCCGCTTCGTTAAAGATAATTTTTGACGTGTCGGCTGGCGCATCGTCACGAAAGGTACGCCCCGCCACTAACTCTACACCCAGGGTTTCCAACAACTGGTGATCGGCCGAGATGTTTTCAAACAGAACAAGCTCATTGGGATTCTTTCCCTCCCACTCCAGCCCGCTGGTATTGTTGTGGCGGCCCACCAGGTTATGACCCATAGATGTAGCCCGAACCACACCGGGAAGTCTCCGGACTTCGGTCAGAAACGTTTCACGGTTCTTGTTAAGTTGCCCCTCAATCGGGAAACGAATCAACTGCTGCTTATCGAAACCCAGGTTTTTTGATTGCACAAATTCCAGCTGGCGATACACAATCAACACCGACACGATCAAGATCACCGAAAGGAAAAACTGAAACACCACCAGCCCCTGCCGCGCCCAAAGTTCACCCCATGAGCCACGCACCTCGCCCTTCAATACCGCGGCAGGCCGAAACCGGCTGAGGTAGAGTGCGGGGTAGCTGCCGGACAACAACCCCGTGATGAGCACCATGGCGCCCAGGCCTGCCAAAAGAGAAGGATCAAATAACGCGATCGTCATCTTCTTTTCGGTAACGGAATTGAAAATGGGCAACAGCGCCCATACCAGCGCCAGACTCACACACACCGTGAGCAGTGTAATAACCATCGACTCGGTGAGGAATTGCTGCACCAACGAACCCCGGTTGGCACCCACCGATTTTTTGATGCCCACCTCTTTTGCTTTGCGCGATGCGCGGGCGGTGGCGAGGTTCATGAAGTTGATACACGCAATCAGCAAAATAAAAACCGCGATGATGGCAAATAGTCGTACGTATTCGATGCGTCCGCCGGCCGGTAGGCCATTCTCAAATCGGCCGTACAAATATCGGTCGGAATATTTTTGGAGAAACAACACAATGTGTGATTCGGGCTCTTTGGTTTTGATGAAGTCTTTGATCTTTTCGGTAAATGCCGCTGCGTCCACTCCGGCCCGGAGCATCAGGATCGTGGACGGCCCGTTGTTGCCCCATTCCGCCACCCATCGGTTTTCTTCCTTGAAAAGCTCAAAGGAGGTAACAAACTCGAATTGCATGGATGACGTGGCGGGCACATCCGCAAAAACTCCGGTGATGGTAAACGATTTATCGTGTTGAACCTCCACGACTTTGCCAAGCGCCAGACTCACATCGCCAAAAAGCTTCCGCGCCAACCCTTCAGAAATCACGATCGAGAGTTTGTCTTTCAACACTTGCTCGGCCTGCCCGTGCAGAAGTGGATACGAAAACAATTGAAAGAATTCGGGGCCTACGCTGAATCCATCCGCCTTCACGTTATGATCTCCCACCGACACGGTCATCGGATTCGTCCACGTAAAAGTGGCGGCATGTTCCACTTCCGGAAAATCTTCTTTTAACGTTTCGGCAAGAAGCCCGGGCGTAGAAGTGGTGGTCATGACTTCATCGGCATAGCGTTGATGTTCCATCACTTGAAAAAGGCGCGCATCGTTAGCATGAAATTGATTCATCGCCAGTTCGTTCGTCACCCACAGGTAAATCAACAGCGTGCACGTAAGGCCACTCACCAACCCCACCATGTTGATGAAAAAATAACCCTTTGCACGAGCGAAGTTCCGGTAAATCAGCACGAGGTTGTGGCGAAGCATAAGGCGGGGTTTACAAGTTTGTAAAGACAGTTGGATTTGCAAAGGGTTGCATTGGCAACTTGGCCGCAGCTGCGTTTTGTTTACCCTGCAATCGTATTCGGATACCGCGAACGCGCGAAAACGTTACAAAGTCCTAATCAAAATCATTTTCCCAATCCGCCAACCTGCGCTATCTTCCCGCATTAAAGTGAAAAAAATGACTAAAAAAATACTGGTACTTACCGGTGGTGGCGACTGCCCCGGCCTGAATGCCGTGATCCGCAGCATTGCCAAACGCGCACGCAGGGAAGAAGGTTGGGAAGTGTACGGCAGCATTGAAGCCTTTCAGGGTGTTTTTAGCGAGCCCACCCAAATCATCAAACTCACCCGCGAAGTTACCGGCGGCATCCACGTGCGCGGTGGTACCATTTTGCGCACCACCAACAAGGGCAACCCCATGAAATTCCCGGCACCCCAGCCCGACGGCTCGGTGAAATTCATCGACCGCACGGAAGAGCTCGCCAAACGCATCAAAGACCTGGGGTTTCATGCGGTGATTAACATCGGTGGTGATGGTTCGCAAAAAATCTCGCAAGCCTTGTTTAAACGTGGGCTAAACATTGTAGGTGTACCCAAGACCATCGACAATGATTTATCGGCTACGGATATGACGTTTGGTTTTCAAACCGCAGTGCAAATTGCCACCGATAGTTTTGATAAACTCGTGACGACAGCTGAGAGCCACGACCGCGTGATGATTATGGAAGTGATGGGACGCGATGCGGGTTGGATTGCACTGCACACCGCGGTAGCGGGCGGAGCAGAAATTTGTTTGATTCCGGAGATTCCGTACGACATCAACATTTTATTGAAGCGAATTGAATCGCGTTACAATAAAGGCATCGGCTTCGTTAACATTGTAGTGGCCGAAGGCGCCAAACCCAAAGATGGCACCATTACTTCTTCTACCGGATCGGTGGGCTCCGAACACGTTCGACTGGGTGGAGTAGCTTATCAGCTTTCCAAACAACTCAAAGACGCTGGCTGCAAAGCCGAGATTCGGGAAACCGTTTTAGGCCACGTGCAACGGGGCGGCGGGCCAACCGCATTCGATCGGATTCTGGCTACACTCTTTGGCGTAAAGGCTTTTGACCTTGTTATGGAAGGAAACTTTGGCCGCATGGTGGCGCTGAAAAATAACCAGGTAACAAGCGTAACGTTGGAGGAAGCCACGAAAGACTACAACCACGTGAACGTCAGCGGGCCGCTGGTAACAGCCGCGCGCGGATTGGGAATTACGTTTGGGGATGAGAGAAATTGAGAAGAGAAGATCAACTAACTAATAACTAACAACTACAACACAAACCTTAGCACAGATACCAGATGAAAACCGTAAACGACATCTCTTTTCAAAATAAGCGCGCGTTGATCCGTGTGGATTTTAATGTGCCGCTCGACAAAAGCTTTCAGGTAACGGACGACAACCGGATTCGCGCCACCATTCCCACACTCAAAAAAATTCTGAAAGACGGTGGCAGCCTCGTACTGATGTCGCACCTGGGGCGCCCGAAAGAGGGGCCGGAAGAAAAGTATTCATTAAAGCATACCATCAAAAAAACGGAAGAACTCCTCGGCACGGCTCTAAAGTTTGCCGCAGACTGCATCGGGGAAGATGCCTATACGCAATCGGCCTCGCTAAAACCAGGTGAAGTACTTTTGCTCGAAAATCTGCGCTTTTACAAGCAGGAAGAAAAAGGCGATCTCGCTTTCGCAGAAAAACTTTCCAAACATGGCGATGTGTACGTAAACGATGCCTTTGGCACCGCACACCGCGCCCACGCCTCTACCACCATTGTGGCCCGCTTCTTCAAAGAAAAGTGTGCCGGCTACGTTATGGCAGCCGAACTGGACAACGCGAAAAAGGTGTTGGAAAACGCTAACAAACCGTTCACTGCCATCATGGGTGGTGCAAAAATCTCCGACAAGATCCTGATCATCGAAAAGCTGCTCGACAACGTAGATCACCTCATCATCGGGGGCGGTATGTCGTACACGTTCTTTAAAGCCATGGGCGGCAGCATCGGCAATTCGTTGGTAGAGGCTGATAAACTTGAGCTCGCGAAGGAACTCATCCAAAAAGCGAAAGCCAAGGGGGTTGAACTTCATCTCCCCATCGACTCGATCATTGCCGATAAGTTCGATGCAAATGCCAATACCAACACCGCCATGAATACCGCCATTCCTGATGGCTGGATGGGCTTAGACATCGGCCCACAGGCG
>JBIIVI010000127.1:0-9848 GCA_044339555.1 Cyclobacteriaceae bacterium
AGCGAATTGATTCGCAGCGAAAAACCAGTACTGGTTGATTTCTTTGCTACCTGGTGCGGGCCGTGCCAGATGATGAAACCCATCCTGAAAGAGCTATCCGAAAAAGTGGGCGATCAAGCGACAATTATTCAGGTAGATGTCGACAAAAATCCACGGGCGGCTTCCGCCTATCGGGTACAGGGTGTACCCACGCTCATCTTGTTCAAGAAAGGCGAAGTGCTCTGGCGCCAGTCAGGCGTAGTACCCACTTATATGCTGGAAAACATCATCCGCCAACATGCGGTGGCCGAAGAAAAGGTAGTGGGGTAAACTCCTCACAAACAATCTCCCACGTTCCCTACAAAAGCCTATGGGTAGCTGCTGCCGCCTTAGTGCCGGTTGGCCTGTGACCAACCTTCTGCGCCACCTTTTGCCTAAACGTTCAACACCATGTCTTTTGAACACAGCACCTTTAGGTGGTTTACATACTCCTTCTGTATGGCGTATGTGGTAGGCCTACTACCTTCTTTTGTAAAGCATGTTAAAGAACTATCCACTCTCTAACTTCGTGGCACACCCCCACTGAGACCCGAAGAGCCTCAAAAATTTATTCACGAATCGTAATATGCAGCATACGATGAAACTAGCCTTTGCTTAACGAAACAATTGATTCAATCCTTTTTTTTCGAATAATAATCATGAAAGGGCTATGATGTTTGTCGCTTCCTTGAGAGACCCGCCCGAATAGTTTAACATTCTTTGTCACAGTCCAGTTTATGGCTGAATTTATTGAATAAAAAAAAGAAGTTTGTTCCGCCACTTCTTTTTTTGATGTAGTTAGAAAAATCCCAAACATCGGCACATTTGGATTATCATTTATCACCGAATTAATTCTGCGGAAGGTATGGGCATTACAAGTTGCGCAATCCAAATCGGTCAGAAAAAAGATGTATGCGTCTTGAATGGCTGCGTTCATTGCCAACTCACTTTTCAGTTCGTGAAGCAACTGTTCGCTTTGAGGGGCCTGACTGCAGCCACTCCAAACTACCATCGCAAAAAACAAGAGGCTATTGTAGTACTTTCGCCACATACAAAACGTTTCGCTCAACCAACTTGGGGTCTGCCCGGAAAATCAAGAAGTCAAACCCACGCGCATAGACTAAATTGCGCAACTCATAAGGTTGCTTGATATCTTCAAAAAGTTTGCGACCCTCCAAATCATAAAACTGAAGGTAGCTGTCGCGCTTGAAATAGGTAAACTTAAGCGTATTCAAGTCATTCGGCAACGTTTCATCGTTTACAGGCGCCTCGTACTGCTTTGCCACAACAATACCTCCATCAGCTTTGACAAACGAGTTCAGTGACTGGTAATTGAGTGCATTTTGCTTGATGTTGTACTTCACATAGTCCACACCAAACTGCGCGTCCTTCTTATCAAAAGAAACGCCTTTCGCCAACGGAAAAAACTGAGATCTTCCTTCTATCCTCTGTTTTAGCCCACCTACCTCATCGTATATGTAAATGCAGTCTTCGTGCGCAAATACAACACCATACATACGATTAGGTAATTTTATTACACGTGGATCTAGGGGGCTCAAAAAATATTGATCAAGTAGGTACGGGCTGTCCTGCTCAAAAGGAACGTAATGCTGGTATACCTTTGTCGTGGTAGAAAACTTTGACAGTAGTTTTGCTTGTTTATAATACCTCGGCGTTGTAATATTATTTAATTTGTCACTCCTTCCTAAGTATTCGAACACAAACCCGCCGTCTTTGTTCCGTTCAACATGCAGGTAGTTGTAAAAGATCGTAAAGGTGTTTTGCGGATCACCGCGAATAACATCCCAGCTCGCCAAGTAGTTGCCTTCTGCCGAATAAAGTTGGATTTTCCCGGATGTGTAGTCAGCCACAAATATCGAGTCACGTGCGATCGAAGTGACACCCACGGGAAGTTGATATTCGCCTGGGCCGTTTCCTTTTCTCCCTATTCTACTTGAGATCGCACCATCACGATCGAAAAGAAACACCTCATTACTTTGATTGATTCCGATGAAATACCCCTCCTCGTAATTGTCAAAACTAAAACTTCTAAACAAAGTAGAATCCTGCTTTAGTACAATGCTGTCAATCACAGCCAACGTCGCTGTTGGCAACGGCTCGAACGGAGCATCGTCTTTTTTTAATCGCGAGTCACAAGTGAGAAAAGTAATTGCTGCTAACTGTACCCACAGGAAATATCTGAACATATTGATTTTCTGCACTTAAAAGATTAATCAAAAACGAAAACAAACAAAAACACGCCGTTGAAACCATTCTATAAACCAAGATCACCAAACAACAGTGCACAAACGGAACGATTTAAACGGCGTGCCTTCCGACAAATAAGGGAGCAGTGGAACCATTAATACTATTGCAACACCGGTGGGGGGTTGCAGCAGCCAGCCGTGCAGAAGCCTCCACACTTAAGGCACTGTGTATTATTGTCAACACACTCCTCAACGGCTTTCACAGTTTCTTGTGTGTAAGCAGTTTGAGACAGACCCAGCATCGCAATGCCCAGCATCGCAAACGCAATTAAAAAGACCCATGATTTTTGCTTCCTATTTTTTTTGTTATGATGTTAAGAAAAGAAAAGAAAAGAAACAAATCTGGACATTTGTTTTTGTAAAATAAGCTTTAGTCCATGCGGGGTCTTCGTTTCGAGACCCCGCAGATGGGCCGTAGACCTCTCTGAGAGTATTTGTTCCCTGCGGGGTCTTCGTTTCGAGACCCCGCAGATGGCCGGAGACCTCTCTGAGACTCGAGTAGAGTGGGGAGTCAAATTGAATGCTGCCTCCGATCTAAAGGGAACGCGGGGTCTCGGGGCGAAGACCCCGCTTAGACCCGAGTTACTTGCGTAAACATCTCCAAACACAACAAAAAGGCCGACAAAAACCGGCCTGTCATTTATCATCTACGAGAATGCTTTCGCGATGTCGTTATAGAATACGAATACCATCAGCAGCAGTAGTAGTCCCATTCCAATCTTCAACGCCGTCTCAAAAACTTTTTCCGAAGGTTCTTTACCGCTGATCATTTCATAGAGCAAGAACACCACATAGCCGCCATCCAAGGCCGGGATCGGTAAGAAATTCATAAACGCCAGCACCATCGAGAGCAGGCCCGTCATGCGCCAAAAGCGCTCCCAATCCCACGTGCCGCCATACATCTGCGCCATGCCGACTGGACCGGAGAGCGATTTCCGGAACGAAATGTCGCCCGTAAAGATTTTCTTAAACGCTTTGATCTGAACGAAGATCACACCAAACGCCCGCTGCGCACCCAATCCAACAGACTCACCAAATGAATAGCGAATGGATTTGAGTTCGTCTTTTGAAATGGAGTTGGGCGCATAGAACCCGATTTTCCGGTCTGCACCAAGCGGCTCGGCAAAAGCCAACATCTGGCCAGCGCGATTAATCGTGAACGAAATGGTGTCGCCCGTATAACTTTTCATGATCGTTTCTACTTCATCGAAGTAGGAAACGGGTTGGCCATTAACCTCTACGAATTGGTCGCCTTTTTGTAAGCCCACCTTTTTAGCCACGCTGCTATCGGCAATAGTTTCTACTTGGGCTTTTAGTCGCGGAAACGGCATGATAAATCGGGCCAACGCATTTTTATCGTTGAATTTGTCGATGAAGTCGGAAGGAATCGGAATTTGCATTTCCTGCTGACCACGCACCACTGTATAATAGGCGCCACTGCTAAGCAACACATCGGGCTTCGCGATTTCTTCAAAATTCTCGAACGGCTGGCCATTAATTTTGGTGATCTTATCGCCTGATTGAATGCCGAGCTCCTGCGCCAATTCACGCGCGTAGACTCCACCATTATCGTTGATGAAACTCATAGGGATGTACCGGTCGCCAATCCAATACGTGATCCCAATGAAAATGATCACTCCGGTGATAACATTTACGATGATGCCACCCAACATCACGATCAAACGCTGCCAGGCGGGCTTGGAACGAAACTCCCACGGTTCGGGAGCGGTTTTCATCTGCTCCTTGTCCATGCTTTCGTCCACCATACCGGCAATTTTTACATAGCCCCCGAGCGGAAACCAACCCACACCGAATTCGGTATCGCCTTTCTTCACTTTAAAAAGTGAGAAGTTAAGCACGTTGGCCATCGGAAACAGAAAGTCGAAGAAGAGGTAAAACTTCTCTACTTTAATGTTAAACATCCGGGCGGTGATGTAGTGACCCCATTCGTGTACCACAATCAAAATCGAAAGACTCAGCAGCAGCTGGGCCGTCATAATCATTCCTTCCATTACTTAATAAGTTCGAGTGCTTTTATGCGGGTTTCCTGATCGGTTTGTACATAATCCTCATACGTAGGATGCGCCACAAAGTAGCTGGATTGCAAACATTTTTCCACCACTTCCGACATCTCCAGAAACCCCACCTCATCTTTCAAAAAGGCGGCCACCGCTATTTCATTGGCAGCATTCAACACACAAGGTTGGTTACCTCCCCGGTGCAGGGCTTCGTATGCCAGCGCAAGATTACGAAAAGTTTCGGTATCCGGTTTTTCAAAAGTGAGGGCCGGGTAACGGGCGAAATCGAACCGGGGAAAGTCGCTTTTCAGCCGGTTGGGATAACCCAACGCAAACTGGATCGGTAACCGCATATCCGGCAAACCCATTTGCGCCTTCATCGAGCCATCTTCAAACTGGATGATAGAGTGAATGATCGATTGCGGGTGCACGATCACTTCTACCTGCTCGGGCCGCAGGCCAAACAACCACTTGGCTTCGATTACCTCCAAACCTTTGTTCATCAGCGAGGCTGAATCGATCGTCACTTTGGCACCCATCGTCCAGTTGGGATGTTTTAACGCCTGCGACTTGGTTACGTACAACAGTTCATCGCGTTTCTTCCCACGAAAGGGGCCGCCACTGGCGGTGAGCACAATTTTTTCGATCGGATTATGAAACTCGCCCACCAGGCACTGAAAAATGGCCGAATGTTCCGAATCCACCGGATAAATGTTTACACCCTTTTCGCGAGCTAAGCGGGTAATCAGGTCTCCGCCTACCACCAACGTTTCTTTGTTGGCCAGCGCAATTGTTTTTCCGCTTTCAATCGCGCGTATGGTGGGCCGCAAGCCGGAATAGCCTACCAGGGCAGTAAGCACTAGCTCGAAAGAGTTCATTTCCATGACCGAAGCAAGAGCGTCTTCGCCCGCGAACACCTTAATGGGATAGGGTGCTAAGGCTTCCTTCACCTGCAGATAGAATTGCTCGTTGGCAATCACAACCGCATTGGGTTGAAAACGTATAGCCTGTTCAACAAGTAGTGTTGCATTGTTTTGAGCAGTTAGAATATCAACTGCCAGCTCATCGGGATGAGCAGCCACTACTTCAAGCGCTTGTGTACCGATGGAGCCGGTGGAGCCGAGAATAGCAATGTGTTTGGGAGGCGTCAATTAGATTTCGGAATTTAGAATTTCAATCAGTTGCCCTTTCAGCTTTGGAAGGTCGGTTTTTACCACAAACCAAACTGCATCAGCGTCTACAGCAAAATACTCATGTATCAGTTTGTTTCGCATTGCGGTAATCTCCCGCCACGGCACCGATGGGAATCTCTTTTTCAATTCGGCTTGACTAGCTCCGGCCGTAAATTGGTCAACGTTTGCTATTGCATTTAATATGTGCTGAATCAGAACCCGGGAACTCTTCATCGAATGTACACCACGTCTTTCTCAATGTATGGACGAAGTAGCGGTGAAAGCGACTTCTCTGTAACGAGATCAACAGGAATCCCCAATGCATCTGAGAGGGCTAGCTCAACTCTTGTCAAATCCAAAAGGCTGATTTGATTTGAATAGTCTAAATCGATCAAAACATCCAAGTCGCTACACGCTTTATTGTCTCCCCTGGCGTACGATCCGAAAATCCCAACCCTTAGCGGCCTGATGGGTTTTAGATGTTCGAGCAAGATCTCCTTTTGTGCTTGGCTGATCATAGTACAAATCTACTTAATCCCTCCGCAATCTTCCGGTCATTACTCAGCCGGGGTACCTTGTTCTGACCACCGAGTTTTCCCTGCGATTTCATGTACTCAATAAAAGCACTTCGCTGCAACGGGGTAATCACTAACTTCTGCAAAATGCTTCCGGTAATCAAATCATCGTAATACACATTCAGTGCGCGCATTTGCGTATCCAATTCCTCACGGAACGCAGCGATGTCTGCCGGGGGATTGGCAAACTCAATCAGCCACTCATGGTAAGGCAGCCCTTCACGGGGTGTTACTTGCGGAGCCACGGTAAACTCCACGAGCTCAGTTTCCGGAAAACGGGCACACGCGAGTTTCATGGCTTTTTCCACTTCTTCACCAATCACGTGCTCGCCAAAGGCCGAGATGAAGTGTTTGATGCGGCCGGTTACAAGCAGCCGGTACGGCTCTTTGGAAACAAACTTCACCGTATCGCCAATGGAATACCCCCACAAACCCGCGTTACTATTGATGATAACAGCGTAATTTTTTCCTAGCTCTACCTCCTCAATCGTAAGCCTGCGCGGGTGTTCGTTAAAATAGTCTTCTGCGGGAACAAACTCGAAAAAAATACCGCTATTTAGCAGCAGTAGTAGCCCCTCCGCATGTTGCGAATCCTGATAGGCAATAAACCCTTCGGAAGCCGGATAAGTCTCGATGGAATCAATCTTCTTCCCAATGCTTTCGAACAGCTTCGCGCGATAGGGTTCGAAGTTCACGCCGCCATAAACAAACATGGAAAAATTGGGAAATACATCTTTGATCTTCTTCCCGGTGCGCGCGGTAATCCGGTCGAAATACATTTGCACCCAGGGCGGAATACCGCTAATGAGGGTCATGTTTTCGGTAAGCGTTTCATCGATGATCCGCTCCAGTTTTTCCTCCCAATCATCGATGACGTTGGTGGCGTAGCTGGGTTTTTGATTGGTGCGCAGGTAGCCGGGCACATGATGGTTCACGATTCCTGAGAGCCGGCCGGTTTTGATCCCGGCCTTTTCATCCAACTCCGGACTTCCCGAAAGAAAGATCAAACCGCCATCTAAAAAGGCAGCGCGACCGGTTTCGTGCACGTAACTAAGCAAGGCGTTCCGCGCACTGTTGATGTGATTGGGAATCGAATCCTTGGTGATGGGAATGTATTTGGTACCCGAAGTAGTGCCCGATGTTTTGGCAAAATAGGCGGGCTTACCGGGCCAAAGCACATTGATTTCTCCGTGCAACACGCGCTCTACATAGTTCTTCAGGTTCTCGTAGTCGCGAATGGGTACTTGCTTACGGAAGTCATCGGTCGTACGGATATCCTGAAAACCGTGATCCACGCCAAATGCCGTGGCGCGCGCCCGTTGCACCAACTCGCGAAACGTATTTTGTTGAACCTCGGCCGGTCGCGAAGCCCAATTCTGGGTTTCGCGGGCAATGTATGCTGCAAACGGGCGGGCTAAAGCAGATCGAATTCCCATGACTCCGCAAAATAAAGAATTATCATTATCGGGCACGGGCTGCCAAACCTTCCGGTTTTACAATTTTGGGCTAATTTTTGATATTCGTAAAGCCTCCCAATGATGGGAAACATCTGTTAAAATTGTTCCGTTTCAGCAACTATGAAAACGTTCTTCCAATTTGTCTTTGCGCTTCTGGCAGGCATGGCCGGTGCCTATCTGATGAATCGCTATCAGCAAGAAAAGATGCAGCGCGAACAGCAAAACACGGTTCAAACCGTTAACCAGTTAAGCAACTTCGTGTACCAGCCCACGGTGGTGAATGCAGCACCTCCGGCCACCATCGAAAAGGTGGACTTCAGCGAGGCGGCCGCAAAGGCTATACCGAGCGTAGTCTTTATCAACAGCATCTCGCAAGGTGTTACCTACACATATTGGGATTGGTTCTTTGGCAACGGTAGCCCGCAAACCCAGGTTAGCTCCGGCAGTGGTGTTATCTTTTCCGCGGACGGCTACATTGTTACCAACAATCACGTGATTCAAACGGCCGAAAAAATTCAGGTGATTTATAACAAAAAGACCTATCCCGCCGAGTTGGTGGGCACAGATCCTTCCACGGACCTGGCGGTGCTAAAAATCAAAGAAAGCGGTTTGCCCGCCATCACGATCGGCAGTTCCAAAAATGTGGCAGTAGGCGAATGGGTGATTGCGGTTGGAAATCCGTTTTCGCTCAGTTCCACCGTAACCGCCGGGATTGTAAGTGCCAAAGGACGTAGAATTAACATTGTGGAAGACCGCTTCCCGATCGAATCGTTCATTCAAACCGATGCCGCCATTAACCCAGGCAATTCGGGTGGTGCGCTGGTGAATAAGAATGGCGAACTCGTGGGTATTAACACGGCCATCTTATCGCGCACCGGCTCCTATACGGGCTATGCTTTTGCCGTTCCGGTAGATATCGCGCGCAAGGTGGTAGAAGACATTATCAAATACGATGGCCCACAAAAAGCCATCATTGGCGCTACTATTCTGGAATATGATTCAGAAAATGCAGGCAAGTTTGGTTTGGATGCAAACGCAAAAAATTTCAATGGCGTGTTGGTGGGCAAAGTGGATGTCGAGGGCGCAGCGCGTGCGTCCGGCCTGAAGCAGGGCGATGTGATTACCAAAGTGAACGATATCGTAGTGAATACACAGAGTGCGTTTGAAGAAGAAATTGCGTACCGGTCGCCAGGCGACAAAGTCATGATTACCTACTCGCGCGATGGCAAAAGCAACCAGGCAGAGCTAACGCTACTTAATAAGAATGGCGGCACCACCATCATCCGCAGAAAAATTTATAGTGATGGCGCACTGGGCGCTAGCTTTGAGGCAGTGGACTATGGCGTGAAAGTTTTTCGTATCAAGGAAAACGGCTTGATCCGGGAATTGGGGTTACCCGAAAATGTGGTTATTACCGTGATTAACCGGAAACGGGTAAAAGACCCGCAGGATGTCATCGACTTTCTCAATTCGTACAAAGGTCGCGGCTACTTGGAAGCTGTAACGTCCAGTCGCGAACGGTTTATTAAAGAATTTATGCTCCGGTAGTACCGGCCGCTTTCGCGGGATAACACCAAAAAATAAAATGATTTTGGAACAGAATGGCTTCGCTAAGAAGCCATTCGCATTTTAAGCTTTTTGTTCAACTCATCCACCGAGTTTTTGAAGTTGGAATCGGTTTTTATCAGATCTTCCACCGATTCCAGCGCGTGGATAACCGTACTGTGATCACGGCCACCAAAGTTCTCGCCAATGAGCGCCAATGTTAACTGGGTGTAGCGCTTGCAGAAGTACATCGCAACCTGCCGGGGAATTACAATTTCGCGCTTTTTGATTTTGCCTTTCATCGCTTCCAACTCCACTTTAAAGAAATCGGCTACGGTTTTCTGGATGTAGTCCACGCTTACATCCGACTGGATTTCTTTCACGATATTTTTCATCACCTCCTTCGCGAGTTCCAGATCGATGTCTTTCTTGAGCAACGTGGCATGGAACATAAGCGAATTCAAAACGCCTTCCATGTCGCGCAGGTTGGTGTCTACGCTGTACGCCAGGTACTCGGCTACTTCGCGGGGCATTTCTACACCATCGGACTTCATCTTGTTGTGGATGATCGCCAACTTCGTTTCGAAATCCGGCTCCTGCAAATCCGCTGTTAAACCCCACTTGAATCGCGACAGCAAGCGCTCCTGAAAACCCTTCAAATCACGCGGCGGGCAGTCGCTGGTCATGATAATCTGCTTGCCACTTTGGTGCAACTGGTTGAAGATGTGAAAGAACATCTCTTGTGTTTTCTCGCGGCCTGCCAGAAACTGCACATCATCCAAAATCAAAAGATCTA
>JBIIVI010000128.1:0-9724 GCA_044339555.1 Cyclobacteriaceae bacterium
CTTAGGCGCCAATCATCAAACCGGCTGGACCGCCCTGGTGGCTAAACTTATTCAGCCTCGGGGGGGCGATTAACACACCTGGTTTTAAAACGGTAGGTTATCTTTATGAGTAAATCGGTTTCACTTCAAAAAGATTAGGATATTGCTTTTTTAATAGCGACAATCCAACCATTCATCCCTCGGTATGTTCCAACGCATCTTCGAAAACAACCAGAACTGGATTCGCGAGAAAACCCGTCTGGACCCTGACTACTTTACTAAGTTAGCCCAAGGTCAACAACCCGAGTACCTCTACATCGGTTGCTCCGACAGCCGCGTGACGGCCGAAGACCTTATGGGTCTCCAACCAGGCGAAGTGTTTATTCACCGCAACGTGGCAAACCTGGTGGTGTGCACCGACAATAACATGAACGCGGTGGTACAGTTTGCCGTAGAATACCTGAAGGTGAAACACATTATCATCTGTGGGCATTACGAATGTGGCGGGGTTAAAGCTGCGCTCAACCCGTCCGACATGGGGCAACTCAACAGCTGGCTACAGACCCTCCGTGATGTGTATCGCTTCCACCAGGCCGAGTTGGATGCCTTGCCCGACAACCAGGCCCGTTTTGATAAGTTGGTGGAGTTAAATGTGCGGGAGCAATGTATCAACATCGTTAAACTCGACCACGTTCAACGATCGTGGTACAAAACGGGATTTCCGAAAATCCACGGCTGGATTTTCGATGTACGTACCGGTCAAATCAAAGATCTGAACATCAACATGGAAGTAGAGTTCGCCTCTATCCGTAAGATTTACGACCTAAAGCCGATTCACTAGAACGCGTTCATAATCCAAGCCGCAGTTTGGGCGCCATCCCAAAATTTTACCTTCTGTACGGCCTCAAGGCACAACTGTTTTTTCCAGGTTGATTTTCTGCGCGTTATCGCGTAAATCGATTGATCTAACCCAAGATCATGAAACGTTTGATTGCCTGTACGATGCTGCTGATCGCAGTTAGTCTGATGTCGATAGCACAAAAGAAAGCGGCCGCACCCGAAAAGACCGAAGAGAAGAAAGAAGAAACACCGATCGGTGGTTTGAAATTCCGTGCCATCGGCCCCGCCCTCACTTCGGGGCGCATTTCCGATTTTGCCGTGAATCCTGCCAACCCCGCAGAGTACTACGTAGCTGTGGCGTCCGGTGGCGTTTGGAAAACCATCAACTCGGGCACTACCTACGAGCCCGTGTTCGATAGCCAGGGTTCATACTCCATCGGCTGCATTACGATGGACCCCAATAACTCCAACGTCATCTGGGTGGGCTCGGGCGAAAACAACAACCAGCGCGCAGTTGCCTATGGCGATGGCGTGTATAAATCAGAAGACGGTGGCGCGAGTTGGAAAAACGTGGGCCTGAAAACTTCGGAGCACATTGGTAAGATCATCGTGGACCCGCGCAACTCACAAGTGGTGTATGTGGCTGCTATCGGCCCACTGTGGAAAGAAGGCGGTGAGCGCGGCCTGTACAAGACCGTGGATGGCGGCAAAACGTGGGAGCAAATCCTGAAGGTGGATGAATTCACCGGAGTAAACGACGTTGCTATGGACCCCCGCAATCCGGATGTGCTATATGCAGCCGCGTACCAGCGCATGCGCCACGATTATATGTACGTGAGCGGTGGCCCCGGCTCGGGCATTTACAAATCGGTCGATGGCGGCAAAACGTGGGACAAGGCCAACAACGGATTGCCTTCCGTAGACAAAGGCCGAATTGCTATTTCGATCTCACCAGCCGATCCTGAATACATCTACGCGATGGTAGAAGCTGCCAAAGGCGAAAGCGGGTTTTATCGCTCCACCACCCGCGGGGCCAGTTGGGAAAAGCGCAGCAGCCACAATACCGGTGGTAACTACTACACCGAAATCGTACTAGACCCGGTTGATCGCGAAAAAATCTATTCGATGAGCACGTTCATGCAGGTGAGCACAGATGGCGGCAAAACGTTCCGCATGGCGGGCGAAAAACATAAGCACGTGGATAACCACGTACTATGGATTGATCCTAAAAACACCAACCACCTGCTGAACGGCTGCGATGGCGGGATCTATGAAACGTGGGACGGCTGCAAAACCTGGCAGTACAAACCCAATCTCTCGATCACCCAGTTTTACAAAGTGGAAGTCGACAATGCCGAGCCGTTCTACAACGTGTATGGCGGCACGCAGGACAATTTTAGCCTTGGTGGGCCTGCGCGCACACGCAACCAAAATGGCATCGTAAACTCGGATTGGTTCGTCACCAACGGTGGCGATGGTTTTGAAAGCGCTATTGATCCTCAGAATCCCAACATCGTGTATGCGCAATCGCAGCATGGCGGCATCGTGCGGTTTGACAAGGCCACAGGCGAGTCGGTGGGCATCCA
This sequence comes from Cyclobacteriaceae bacterium, assembly GCA_044339555.1. Classification (GTDB taxonomy): domain Bacteria; phylum Bacteroidota; class Bacteroidia; order Cytophagales; family Cyclobacteriaceae; genus ELB16-189. The sequence goes on from JBIIVI010000128.1 coordinate 2,406, forward strand.
GCCACGGCCGGGAAAAGGCGAAAACGAATACCGGTGGAATTGGGACGCGCCTCTGTTCACCAGTCACCACAAAGCCGGTCGCATTTATTTCTCGGCCAACAAAGTTTTTCGCAGCGATGACCGTGGCAGCACGTGGCAGGCGATCAGCGGTGACGTTACGCGCGGCATCAACCGCAACACATTGCCGATTATGGGTCGCGTTTGGGGCCTCGATGCATCCGGTAAAAACGATGGCTTGGGCATCTATGGCACCGTGAGTGCCTTCAGCGAGTCGCCAAAAAACGAAAACCTGCTCATTGCCGGAACGGATGATGGTCTCATGCAAATCACGACCGATGGCGGCCAAAACTGGCGCAAAATCGATGGCGTGGCGGGCGTGCCCTCCATGACGTATGTGTACCATGTGCTGGCCTCACAACACAACGAAAATGTGATCTACGCCACGTTCAACAACCACAGACGAGGCGACTTTAAACCCTACGTGTTCAAGAGTACCGACAAGGGCGCTACGTGGGCATCCATCAACAGCAATCTGCCCGAGCGTGGCTCCACCTACTGCCTGCTCGAAGACTTTGTTGATCCGAATTTGCTTTTCGCGGGTACTGAGTTTGGTGTGCACTTCAGCAACGATGGCGGTAAAACCTGGCGTGCGATAAAAGCCGGTCTGCCCACCATTGCTGTGCGCGACATGGCGATTCAAAAACGCGAAAGCGATCTGGTGCTTGCCACTTTTGGTCGTGGCTTTTATGTGTTGGACGATTACACTCCGCTGCGCAAACTGAAAGAGGCTGAAAGCAAAGAAGCCATGATTTTTCCGGTAAAAGAAAGTTGGATGTACCTGGAGAATAGTCCGCTGGGTGTGGCCGGCAAAGGGTTCATGGGCGAGAGTTACTTTCGGGCTGAAAATCCTCCCGTGGCGACTGGTATCTACTATTACTTCAAAGAAGATCTGAAAACAAAAAAGGAGAAACGCCAGGAAGAAGAAGGCAAGCTGTACAAAGACAAAAAAGACGTGCCCTACCCCAGCTACGATGCATTGAAAGCAGAAGAGGCAGAAGAAGCGCCTCACCTGTTGTTTACGATCCGCAACGAACAGGGCGAAATTGTGCGCAAGCTGAAGGCCCCCGCGAAGAAAGGTGTTAACCGCATGAACTGGGACTTCCGGTATGCCAGCTCAAGTCCTGTGTCGCTCACGCCTCCTTCGGGGGATAATCCATTCTCATCGCCCGATGTTGGTCTGTTTGTATTGCCGGGTGCCTACACGGTTTCATTATCCAAGAGTGTCGATGGTGTGATCACAGAATTGGCGGGTCCGGAAAAATTTGCGGTGAAGCTAATGCCGGGCACCACGCTTCCTTCCACCGATCGCCCCGCAATGGTGAAATGGCAGCGCGAAGCCGATGAATTGAAGCGCGCCATGCAGGGTGCAGGCCAGATGCTGAACGATGCCAACACCCGCGTGAAGCACATGCGCGAAGCGATCTTCAGCGTTAGCAAACCGCAAGCGGATTTTGTGAGCGACCTGAAAACGCTGGAAGGGAAATTGAAAGCAGTTGGTCAATCGCTCTATGGCGATAACATTGCCGGCCGGTTGGACATCGATACTCCGCCATCGCTGAACTCGCGGATCTTAGGTGCGCTCTACGATGGCTACGGGTCGACAAGCGACCCGACCACCACCATGAAGCAGCAACTGGCTATCGCCACTGAAGAATTTGGCACCGCACTGGCCAATCTGAAGAGCGTTCTCAACACCGAGCTAAAAGCGCTGGAGCAAAAGCTGGAAGCCGCGGGCGCGCCCTACACGCCCGGCCGCATGCCGGAGTGGAAAAAGAACTAATGTGGAAAGCACTGGGTAGTTGGGTTTTTGCAGGCTTGGTGATTGCCATAGGGCTGATTAATGTATTCTGGGGTAACGACCCTGGCTTTGGGTTTTTTTTACTAGCGCTTTCGCTGATCTACATGCCGCCGGTTCAAAAACTGGTTGAGTTCAGATCCGGCTCTTCCATTCATTGGATCATCAAATTGATGGTTGCGCTGTTTGCTTTGTGGGCTGCACTGGGCGTAGGTGAGTTATTCGAAAAGATTGAGATGATGCGCCACTCGTTGTAGTAACGAACCGTATAGAAGGATTAGCGCAGTTTTTCCTGAAACTCCCGCTTCAGTAGTGGGTTGCTGGGTGCGTAGGCTTCCGATGCCAGGGTCTCGCCGTTTTTGCCGATCCACACAAAGTGCGGCACGTCCTTTAATTTAAACTCGCGCTCCACAGTCGATCGGCTGCCGATCCGATAGTGGATGATGCCATCTGCGAACAGGTTGTATTTGGTCATGGCCTGAAGCCAACGGGTTTCCTCGTCCTCCACCGAGAGGAGTACAAAAGCGATCTTATTGCGATATGTTTTTTGCAGCCGCTTGAATAACTCCAGTTCGATCAGGTAGGGAAAGCAATCACTCCCCCAAAATCCCACATACAAAAATTGGCGGTCTTGGCTATAGTTCCGAAGCCACCCGAATTTCTTTTCACCCTCTACGCCCCCGTTCGATACGTGATATTCATACTGCTGGTACAGATCGAATTGTTGAGTTAACGATTGCCCCCCACCCAGGTCGCTGATGATTTCGTCTTCCAGCGGCGTGGTTTTTAGAACCGTATTATGATTCCAAAAAGCCGAGTCGTAGGGTATCTTCAGCAACTCAGCTTTGGTAGGTTCCCGCCCCACAAATTTTTCCCCCATGCCTTGTTTCACCTCCACGGACATCAATTCGATGTGAAAGGTGTGGACACTGCTATCGGATGTTCGGGTAACACCTTGGCGGATGAAATGGTAGGGATAGTACTTGGTGTCGAACTTCCTATAGAACGCGATGGAGCGGGTTTCGTTGGCACCTTGGGTCTTCACATCTTCGGCCTTTACGATAGCAAAAGAATCCATCGTAATAAACAGCGTGCCGTGCGCTTGTGGCAGGAGTTGGTAGCCCGTGGTTGTTAACACGGAGTCAGTTTTGTAAGCATATTCGATCTCGTACACCTGTTGTCCATCGTAGGTGGTGATCCCATTAAACGTAAACGTGTAGTCCTCAGCATCCAACTTCAGGTTGCTAACATCCGTAAAGAACGAGATGTGGTTCAACTTAGCGCGCGTTTGGTACCCAGCGATGTCAGCTTGTAAAATGTAGCGAATGGAGATCGGTTCATGCCCTTGCGCCATCACGGTTCGATCGAGACTTCGGCGCAACTGCGTAACCCGGATTTCATCGCGCACCCCGGCTGCCGCTTGCGGAGCGCGGTAGCCCTGATCCTTCCAAACGTCCACCGAGGCTTCAATCAGGCGACCGTACTGATCATCGTCTTTGTTGTAGTGCCGGTAGAAGAATTTTTGCAGGAAAGGTGCAGTAGAGTAATTGTCCGAAACGTTGGCTAGCGCTTTGCGAACAATCTTGCGGGCATTTACCTCGCGCTGGAAAATCACTACTTCGGCTAACTGGGTGGCGATGGGTGCCAGACGAACCAAAGTCAGTTGATCCAGCGACTCAACCACCCGCGACTCGTAGCCGATGCAGGTGATCTTGATAACGGCCCCGGGGTCAACCGAGAGCGAGAATTGGCCGTTCAGGTTTGTGCTGGTACCCCGCGAGGTACCCACAATACCAATCGATGCAAATGGAACTGGCTCCCCGGAATCCCTGTCCACCACTTTTCCCTCCACGCGTTGTTGAGCCACCGCAGTAGAAGCCATCGCCAGCCACAAAGTCAACCACCTGTACATGTCAACGCATTGCCGACCAAAGGTATTACCGATTGTTAACTTGTAAAAGCGTGTTTTTTGAACGGACGCAGTCTGCCCGTCGGAGGCCTGCATTATGCTTCGAGCGCCTGCTGGATTTCATTAAACAGCAAACCACTTCCGCCGCCGAAATGGCGAATGATTTTTACAGCCGGTCGCAGGCGGGTAAACTCCTCGCGGAAACGTGCCTCCGAAGCGGGCTCCACGCCACCACCAATCAACACCAAATCAAATGCCTGAGTTTGGAATCTTGCGTTGGCCTCTGCATCAGTTAATGCCCCTTCGGCACTCCACGCGGGCTGACTGCGCAGCAGCCGTAGTACGGTTTCCATGATTTCGGCATGGCGCCCGATAACTAAGATGGAGGTTGGCATAAGGAATGTGTGTTGAGAGAAATTCAGGCAATAAAGTTAAGTCTCAACCCAGCGACTGCGAGTTCCTTTTGGCAAACTCGCAGCCGCGGGTATAATTGGCAGTACGCGCGTTGATTAATTCATGGGCACGTCCATCAACAGCACTTCAGCGCTGGTATCGGCTTTAATCTGCAACGTGTCCACGTTCCAAATTCCAAACCCATCGCGCGGATGGAGCGTATGTCCGTTGATCGTTACCTGGCCACCGATCACAAATGCGTACACCCCGTTATTCTTCTGGCGAATCTGATACGTGGTTTCAAATCCAGCATTCAGGTTGCCCAGCGAAAACCACGCGTCTTGGTTGATACCTACTCCTCCGTCATGGCCGAGCGGGTTTACCACCGTTTGAAACTTGTTCTGGCGCGTAGCCGGTTCAAACGTCTTCTGATCGTAGCGAGGCGTGATGTCGCGCTGCTTGGGGAAGACCCAAATCTGCAAGAAGTTGACTTTTTTGTCGGCATGGTGGTTGTACTCGCTATGGTAAATACCGGTGCCCGCACTCATGATCTGCACATCGCTTTGGCGGATGACTGCGCGATTGCCCATGCTGTCTTTGTGCTCCAGATCGCCCACCAGCGGAATGGAAATAATCTCCATGTTGTCGTGCGGGTGAGTGCCAAAGCCCTTGCCGCCATCCACCCAGTCGTCATTCAATACGCGAAGCACGCCAAAGTGCATCCGGGCGGGATCATAATAGTGAGCAAAACTAAACGTGTGGCGCGAGTCCAGCCAGCCATGATTGGCATGGCCGCGGGTATCGGCTCGGTGTAATACAGTATTCATCGTTTTGGTGTTTTTACTTGGAAGGTGATTAAAACCAACCTGCGGACTTTCGGCTTTGGCCGAAGACCAGGCGCTTACGCTTGTAGCGGCCGTGGCAAACCCGAGGTTTTTTAAGAAGTCTTTGCGGTTCATGCCTCTGATAACGAAACTTTCGCGAACAAAGTTATATACAATAGTTGTATTTACAACAGTTTGATTCAAAGGCCGGTTTCCAACAACATTTCCGTGTTTTTAACGAGAATCATCCCGGGCGCGAAGGCTGTGCGCCCAGGCTGCGATGGCTTGCGCCTGTTCGGGGTGAAGTTGTGCATCTCGGTGTATCCACACATAGCTACCGAGTGGCATCCAACCCTCGGTTACAGCCTCCTCAATCTCTTCGAGTTTATGATCCGCCTTTTTACCAGGATAGGCACCAAACTCAGAAAAGTTAAGGTGTTCTTTGCCTTCCTGAATATGGCTATTTAACCACCAGCCAACCGGCTGAATTTCTGCGTACCAGGGATAACGGGTGCGGTTACTATGGCAGTCGTAGCATGACTTTTCAAGGATACTCTTGATCTCGGGCGGGACCGAATAGAGCCGACTAAGATCAGCAGTCGTTATGTCGGTGCTGTCATTTCTTTCCGGTCGGACAAATTGAATAACGGCTACCACGGCCGCCAGTCCATACAGTATTTTTCGAATCATCTGCAATGCCTTTCGTGGAGGGAATGTAATCAGAAATGAGCGAGAATCGCTACATTTGCAAAACCTTTTTGGCAGGTGGTTCGCAAATTTTTTCCCCTGGATAAAAACTACCTGTTGGAGCAAGTGCAGCTTCAACTGGAAAGTGCCCTGCTGGCGCAACTCTTCGAAATCATCCAAAAACATTACCAGTGGCGTTACAACCCACTCGGGCTATCCGATCTGCTGACCGACCGCGTGATGGCCTACTCGCCCACGTCGTTCGAGACGCTCCACCCGTTTTACCTTAACCTGGCGGGCGTATATCGGTTTAAGTTCGGACAAAACCAGTTAGAGTTTCTGTGGGACGGTACCGACCACACGGAGCAGTACCGAAAGGATTGGACCACGTTCTTCGCGAAGATGGCGGAACAGTTTAGCGCCCAAGAGTTGTTTCTACGCGCAGTTTTAGACCTGACCGTTTTTTCGAATGACGGACCACCTCCCGCGATGGTCGAAAGCCGAATGAACCACTTCCTGGCCCAGGCGTTTGAATTGAAATTTCACAAGAAGGGCCTTCGTCCGGCACGGGTTGCCTAACCGCCCGTTTTGCGGTAACCGCCTTTTCCCTATATTTCCTTTAGGCTTTAAAACTCCGGCTATGAATCCCCGTCAAATCTTTATTGTCAGCTCCATTTTCGTTATCGCTCTCCTTGTGGTTTGGTCATTCTTTTGGATCGATGTGCTGCTGCTTTTTGTGATCGTGATCCCCGTTGTTTACATGGGTATTGAGGACATGATCCAAACCCGGCAATCCATCCGAAGAAATTTCCCGGTGTTGGGTCGCCTGCGGTACGTGTTCGAAGACCTAAGGCCCAAAATCCAACAGTATTTTGTGGAATCGGACACAGATGGGGCACCCATTAACCGCAACGATCGGTCGGTGATCTACCAGCGCGCGAAAAAGCAAATCGATACCATTCCTTTCGGTACTCAGCTGGATGTGTATGCCGAAGGCTACGAGTGGATTACGCATTCTATACTGCCCCTTGATTTTCACAAGATGGACCATCACCCGCGCATTCAGTTTGGCGGGAAAGAATGTAAACAGCCCTACGCCATGAGTGTGTTGAATGTCTCGGCCATGAGCTTCGGTTCGCTCAGTAAGAACGCCGTGCTGGCACTCAATGGAGGCGCCAAGATTGGTGGCTTTGCACACAACACAGGCGAGGGCGGCCTAAGCCCCTATCACCTCGAGCCCGGAGGCGATATCATCTGGCAGATCGGTACCGGCTACTTTGGCGCGCGCGATGCGGAAGGCCGATTCAACGACAAGGCCTTTACAGAAAACGCCACGAAGCCCAATGTGAAGATGATCGAGATCAAACTCTCGCAGGGGGCAAAACCCGGCCACGGTGGGATTTTGCCTGCCGCCAAAAACACCCCAGAGATCGCTGCCATTCGCCTCGTAAAACCCGGAACCACCGTGTTCTCGCCTCCCTTCCACAGCGCATTTTCCACACCTTTGGAGCTCGTTCAATTCATTAGCAAGCTTCGCCAACTGTCGGGTGGCAAGCCCGTGGGTTTTAAGTTGTGCATCGGGCGAAAAAGCGAATTCATGTCCCTCTGCAAAGCCATGGTGCAACTCAATTCCTTTCCGGATTTCATTACC
>JBIIVI010000129.1:0-9700 GCA_044339555.1 Cyclobacteriaceae bacterium
GCGATGACAACGTGAAATTCTTGCTTCGAGAGAAAATTCATAAGATTCTGAATGTCCAACCGAGAGAGGTTGGACAACCAGTCGAAGTCACCAAGTCTATCATTCGGTCAGCTGACCCAGTTAACTTTCCATCATTAGAAACAGGGCTTCATGTGGATGTTAACATAGCTAATGGGCTTGAATTGAATATCGAATCATTTAAAGCTTGGAAACCTGACTTCGCTAACTCCGAGTTTATTCTTGAGGATGTAGATGGCAATCCAAGTGAAAATGGAGTTTACATCTGCGGCTCCGCTGTCGAAAAAATGTCGAAGTCATACTTCAACGTAGTCAACCCAGACGACATCATCGACTCGTACGGTGCCGACACGCTCCGCCTTTACGAAATGTTCCTCGGTCCGCTGGAAGCCTCCAAGCCCTGGAGCACGCAAGGCATCGATGGGGTGTATAAATTCCTCAGGCGCTTCTGGAATCTCTTCCACGATGGCCAGGGCAATTTCCGCGTAAGCGATGGCGAGCCCACCAAAGACGAACTGAAAGTGCTGCACCGCACGCTCAGGAAAATCGAGCACGATATCCACAACTTTTCGTTCAACACCTGCGTGAGCGAGTTCATGATCTGCGCCAACGATCTCACTTCGCTGAAATGTAACAAGCGCGCAGTATTGGAGCCCTTGGTCATTGCCCTTGCACCCTTCGCGCCCCACCTGACTGAAGAACTGTGGGAGAAACTGGGCCACACGGATTTTGTGCTCAACGCCAGCTTCCCTGCATGGAGCGAGCAATACCTGGTAGAAAGCAGTTTCAACTACCCCATCTCCATCAATGGCAAGGTGCGCACCGAGATCAACTTCGCATTGGATCTGCCTAAGGAAGACATCGAGCGCAACGTGCTCGCCAGCGAAGTGGTAAAGAAGTGGACGGAAGGCAAGCCGCCCAAAAAGGTGATTGTGGTACCCGGCAAGATTGTGAATGTGGTGGTGTAGTCATCCAATAATCGACTTCCGCGAATCTACCTTTAGGTCATTCGTCAAAGAGCGAATGCGATTGACCAATTTCTAAAAGGTAAGCTTCTCGACTAGCATCCAAAAACGTTTTCATGTCTCCGAACATTTGACGCTTGAATAAACTGAAATTATCTACATGGTAACGCCTTAAACAAAAGAAGCATATAAGTAGCTTCTTCTCATCAATTGAAAGTTGAGCGATCAAAATACTTAGGTATTTTTTTCGAGATGTATCTAGCTTCTTTGAATTGAAAATGAGTTTTATGATTTCGTTCAAATTTTCAAAAAATTGAGTAATGTAGGCCTCCCTACAGACGATTTCTGTCCAAGTATTAATTAACAACCCCGGATTTCTACTTAAAGTCCCGATAACGTGACTCTTGTTCATTTCATACCCAACAGTCTGTTGTAGTCTGCCGAGTGTTTTTCTTCCATCAGCGAAGGAATTAATAATCTCATTTTGTAGTCGAAGCAGATGAAAAAATGTGGAATCAAACCGTTGATAATTCAAAATTCGAGCTTGCTTTTTGAATTCCTGTCTAGTTTCCCGGAGTTCTTTTTGTTGCAACAAAATTGTGAAGACCAATCCAGCAAAAGCTAATGCTGTAAAAAAGCTCGTAATGACACCAAATGAGTCACCAAATTGACCTGTAATCTCAGAATCAAACATCCAAAGGGGACGAACAAACAAGAAATACAGCAAAATAAAGAGAACCAAAACGGCCAAAAAAACAAACAAGAACTGAATCGAATCATGTCTCAGATGCTCCTTGATTCTTTGATGATTAGATTTGTCCATACCGATTTAATTAGTACTTGTAAAAATAACCCAAAGTCGTGGAGGTACGACATCAACAAGTTGTTCAATGTTTTAATATGAGCTTGAATTTTTCGGCTTGAAGTACCAATTTCACGTGACCGCAAAACCCCACCCTACTCTAGACCCCACTAACCTACCTGCATGTTCACGAGTTTACTCACCCCCATGGTGCTCGCCTTTCTGCTCGGCATCGTGGCAGCCCGCCTCAAAAGCGACCTGAAGTTTCCGGAGTCGCTCTACACCTCGCTCACCATCTACCTCATGGTGGCCATCGGTATGAAGGGCGGCTACAAGCTCTCCCTCTCCCATTTCGATGAAGTGATCTTACCCGCGCTCGCTGCGCTCGCGCTATGCATCGCCATTCCGCTATGGACGTACTTCATCATGCGCAAAGTCGGCAAATTTGATGTGCCCAACGCAGCCGCGCTGGCCGCACACTACGGCTCCGTGTCGGCCGTCACGTTTAGTGCCGCCATCGTATTTCACGATACGCTCGGCATTGAGGTAGAAGGCTTCATGCCCAGCATGCTTGCCCTCATGGAAGTGCCCGCCATCCTCATCGGCATCTCGCTGGCGCGCATCAACGCCCGCTTTCCCACGCAAGAAGGCGCCTCACTTAAAGAAATCGCGCGCGAATTGCTCGCGGGCAAGAGCAGCATCCTCTTGTTCGGGTTTCTCATCATCGGTTTTGCTTGTGGTGCCAGCGGCTGGGAACAAGTGTCACCTCTGTTCGATGTGCCGTTTAAAGGTGTGCTCACGTTGTTCCTCCTCGAAGCGGGACTCGTGGCTGGCCGTCGCTTGGGTGAATTCAAAAAAGGCGGTGCCTTCCTCATCGCCTTCGGTCTCATTATGCCCATCATCCATGCCGTGCTCGGCATCTATTTGGGCTACTGGGCCGGCCTTAGCGAAGGTGGAGCCACGGTGCTGGGTGTGCTAGCGGCCAGCGCGTCCTACATTGCCGCTCCAGCCGCGTGCCGTGTAGCTTTGCCCGAAGCAAGCCCTTCGTACTACCTCACGGGCGCACTCGCCATCACGTTCCCCTTCAACATAATGGTTGGAATCCCGCTTTACCATTACTTTGCAGACCTGATTTACCACGTACCCGTATGACACCTCTAAAACTTGTTACCATCATTGCCGAGGAAGTGCTGGAAGCCACACTCGAAAAAGAAATCGTCACCCTGGGCGCCAAAGGCTACACCGTGTCCACCGTGCGCGGTAAGGGCGAGCAAGGCAAACGCGAGAGCATCTGGGAGGGCGAAAACGTAAAACTTGAGACCATCGTCTCCGAAGAAGTGAGCCAAAAAATCCTCGACCACCTGCAACGCAAATACTTCGATAAATACGCCATGGTAGCCTACGTGTCGGACGTGCAGGTAGTGCGCACCCAACATTTTATCTAGTGCCCGTTTTTTTGGCGGCCCCCGCGCCCCCGGCACCCGCCACCCTTCGCGCGGGCCGGGCCCTCCGCTGCTACTCCGCCCCCGATCGCACACGCCCACGCACGTTCCATCGGGGTGCGGGGTATCCGCTGCGGTCCCTGGCCGAAAGTCGTGTACCTGACACGAGTTGGCGTAATGAATTACCCGGCCCACCGCTTCGAATAACTCTGCCCGAAATTCGGTACCTTTCCACCCGTTCAATCACACATGATTTCGAAATTCTTTTCTCGTTTTGGCTGGGCCGCACGAATCGTAGTCGTAGTTGGTGTTATCGGCACATTCGCCGCCCTCACCAACCCGCCCGACCGCTTTTTCGAAATTGCTAAAAACCTGGAAATCTTCGCCTCGCTCTACAAGGAAGTAAACAACTTGTACGTAGACAATATCAACCCCAATTTACTGATGCGCACCGGGGCGGATGCCATGCTCAACTCGCTCGACCCGTACACCAACTACATTCCCGAAGACGAAGTTGAAAACTTCCGCACCCAAAACACCGGCCAGTACGGGGGCATCGGTGCCGTTACCCGGCAGTTTGGCACCCGCACGGTGGTTACCATGGTGTACGAAGGTTTCCCGGCAGCAAAAGGTGGTTTGAAGATTGGTGATGAAATCATCAAGATGGATCAAGTGCCGCTGGCTACTATCACGATGGAGGAAGCCAATCGCCTCATGCGCGGGCAACTCGGTACGCCCGTCACGTTAACCATTTTGCGGCCTGGCAATTCTACTCCCTTTGCGCTGGAGTTTAAACGCGATAAGATAAAAGTCAGCAACGTTCCGTTTTTCGGCATGGCCGATGCAGCCACCGGCTACATTCAACTGACGGATTTCACACCCGATGCCGGCCGCGAAGTGAAAGATGCACTGGTCAATCTCAAAAGTAAAGGCGCCAAAGCCATCATCATCGATTTACGCGGCAACCCGGGCGGCCTGTTGTTTGAGGCGGTGAACATCTGCAACTTATTTCTGCCCAAGGACAAAACCGTTGTCTTCACGAAAGGAAAGCTGCCCGACTCTAACATCACGTACAAAACGTTAAATGCCCCGGTCGACTTGAGCATTCCCGTAGCTGTGCTGGTAAACCGTGGCAGTGCTTCAGCAGCCGAAATCGTGGCGGGCACGCTGCAAGACTACGATCGGGCAGTAGTCATCGGGGAGAAATCGTTTGGTAAAGGTCTGGTCCAAATTCAACGCGACCTCACCTACCAGGCGAAAATCAAAATCACTACAGCCAAGTACTACACACCCAGTGGTCGTTGCATTCAGGTGCTCGACTACAGTCATCGCAGGGCGGACGGCAGTGTGGCGTCTGTGCCGGATTCGCTCAAGAAGGAATTCAAAACGAGCCGGGGCCGCCAGGTGTTTGATGGCGGTGGCATCGATCCGGATGTAGCACTTGTATCGGACGAAACACCGGCTATTATTCCAGCGCTTTTTAACGGAGGCTTTCTGTTCGATTTTGCTACCCATTATGCGTTGGCCCACCCTACCATCGCGCCAGCCGCCGAGTTTCGGTTGAGTGCAGCCGAATATGAAGAATTTGTGCAATGGATGCAAAACAAAACCTATACCTACACTTCGCCTCTGGAGTCAGCCTTGGAAGAAGTTGAAAAAACAGCTTATGCAGAAAAATATGCAGCCGATTTGAGTCCACAGTTGAAAGCCGTACGAAAGAATCTGCAAGAAAGTCGCAAGAAAGATTTGTGGACATACCAAGATCAAATCGCAGCCTATCTGGAAGAAGAAATTGTTTCCCGTTATTACCTCGAGCGCGGTATGACCGAAGTGGGCTTTCAGCGCGACCTCGAATTAAAGAAGGCGATTAACGTGCTGGCCGACAACAAGCAGTTTCGAAAAATCCTGAACCAAAACTAAGCGCGAATGTCCGGCAGAAAAATCGTGCGCTGGGCCGGACGAATTCTTGGGAGCTTGGGGTTGCTGCTGTTAGTGCTCATGCACAGCTGCATGCAGTTTCGGATGAGCTCCTCCGACATACAAAAACATTTTAAAACTAGCCCCTTTCCCGCGCGGCAGCACACGCTGATGGTGGAAGGCCAAAAAATAAACTACGTGGCTGTGGGTGATAGCACGCGGCCTACGGTGGTGTTTGTGCACGGCTCACCCGGATCACTCAGCGCCTTCATCGACTTTCTGAGCGACACGATTCTATTAAACAAAGCCCAGCTAATTGCGGTGGATCGGCCGGGCTTTGGTGATTCAAACTTTGGCGTAGGCGAGCGATCCCTGCAAAAGCAAGCCCGCGTCTTACAGTTAGCTTTACAACGCGCTACGAAGTACCCAGTAATTTGGGTGGGGCATTCGTTGGGCGGGCCCGTGATCGCCCGGCTAGCCATGGATTATCCGCAACAGGTACAAGGGTTAGTGTTTGTGGCCGCCTCGCTTGATCCAAACCTCGAACCAAACGAAGCCTGGTTTCGTGGTCCGCTTGCCACACCTTTTTTGCGTTGGATATTGCCGCGATCGCTGCGCGCCTCCAATGAGGAATTGTACCAGCTCAAACCCGAACTGCAAGCCATGCAGCCGCTGTGGTCGACTGTTCGTGTGCCAAGTATTGTCATCCAAGGTGGAGAGGACGTGTTGGTTCCACCCGCCAATGCCGACTTCGCCCGCAAGATGCTGGCAAATGCTCCGGTATCGATGGTGTTGCCACCGGATGTCAACCATTTCATTCCCTGGACTCACCCGGAATTAATTTGCAACGCGGTACTTCAGTTACTTGAAAAGTGAAAAATGGTGCTTGACAGCACGGCAGATCCATTTAACGAAAAAGCCACCGGCCGGTGGCTTTCTCAATTGATCAAGAGTATCAACTATCAAATCATTATCATCTGTATAGATTAGTTAATGTCGTTAACCAGAAATTGAGCTAAAGTCATTAACCAGTAATTCCTTGTTTTTTGCAAAAGTCTTTTACCAGCATGAAAACGATGGCATTCTGCATGTATAACCAAAGTAGTTCAACTCAGGCCTTCAAAAAGGTTGCTTCAAACTGCCTAAAGGTTGTAATAGACTAAAAACCACTTCGCAGTTATGGTTGCGATAGTAAGAATTCTTGACAAACGAATTGAACATCAAGAATCAGGTATTTCTTTTTTCTCCTACCACCCAGAAAAGTCTCTACTCTCCGAGGCTCAACCTATTGCCGCAATTTCAAGAATTTTAAGTCGTCTAAGCTCCTCAACAACAACCCAATGCGGAATCCGCTCTTGCTCAAGTCTGATATTTTGAGATTTAATGGTGTTAAAAAGTTTAGCCTCGCTCTCAGAAAGATTTGCGAGATTTTCAATTTTAGCAGGGGTGCCATGAACAACAAACTCACCAAATCTTTCGAATAGATTTCCATCCATAAGAAATGATTTTGTGTGTTGGAAGTAGGATCTTAGCTGAGACAGCATTTGAAATCCCTGGACATCTAAATCACTCCAATAATAAATTTCCTTATCATTTAGCCAAGCCACGTTCTTAAGACTTTCGATTGCAAAGCCCTTACCCCAAATCGCTAAACTTTCCGGTATTTCGGGGAAGGTTAAAAAATTCATTTTATTCTCTACAATAAAAACCTTTTTGCAGGTTACAGGGTGAGCGCTGAATTCATCTAAAGGAACTGATAGGTCAGTATGTGCTGCGACTTCTGAAGGTTTTAGATATCGAAATCTAATTTCCGGTTGTACGTACTTGAGGTGAAGTCTCTTTTCAAAGACAGATTCATTAACGTTGACCTTTTCGGGAATAAGCTCATCTAACAGGTTTCGAAGTATTGCTTTATTCTCTTCAATGAACTTGGTGTGGATGGTTATAGGTAATTCCCGAATGTAAAATCTATTAGGCTCAAAGTGGTTAAGAAACCAATCACATACTTTAAGCAACTCCTCCCATTGGTGATGATTATCAATAACACTTTGTGGATTATGTTTTATCCAGGCCGTAAGCTTCGGGATTCTACTCTCAATAAGCTTACATTTTTCAATGAATAGATCAAACTCCTTTACCTTTCCGATAAAAAGTAAGTAATTCTCTTGATCTTCAAATACGATTGATTCTGGAATGTCTTGTACGCCATGACTCCTAGTGTTTACGGGTCTCGATTGCACAACATAGCCAAAGCCCCTTCGGTCTTTAGAACCAGAAATAATGGCTGAGACCTCTTTGCTCATCTCTACAAAATCATCCGATAAACTTTTGTCTGATCTTACAATGCACGGGAAAAACGGATCGCCTAAAAGTGTGGCTTTTAGAAATTTCGGATACATTCTCTCCGCCTTCTTTTCGATCTCTGCCACCGTAATCATCAGCCTGCCGATTCTAAATATTGTTGCCGATGCTCCTGGAGTTGTTTGATAGGCATATCAAACACAACTGAATTACGATTGTCTTTCCGCTGCACAAAATGAACCCGTGCAATAAACGGCTCCACTATAGCCACTTCTTCAGCTTTTGCCGGGGAAACCACCATCAATTGCAAATGAAGTTGCTTACAAAGCTCCATTAAAAATTTTGCCTTTTCGTCATCTTGCTTGCTGAAGGCTTCATCTACACAAATGAATCTGAATGAATTGGTATTTAGCCCTTCAGAATGGATTCCAAATTGGTAAGCAATTGCTGAACTTAGAATGGTATAGGTTAGCTGAGCACCTTCACCACCGGACAATTTTGCCGTTCCTGTGTACGAACGAAATTGCTTGGACGTGTCCTCTCTATAAAGCTCTACTGCTTTAAACTTTAGCCAATTGCGAACATCCAATACTTCTTTTCTGGTATTGTCATCATTGGTCAATTGGTCTAATAGTATTTTAATTTTACTAAAACTTTCTTCAAGTATCGAATCGTCTTTTGTTCTTTCAAATTCAACAAGGTTAGGCTTCCATTCCTGTAGTTTGATTTTAAAGTCTCTTACTTTAGGTGAATAGTCTTTCTCAGCTTGCAGACTGATAAATGTGGGTGGATTTTGCCTAAAGTTTATCTTACTCAATGACCTATTGAGTGTTTCAATGTTTTCCTCGATTTCCTCCTCTTGTCTTTCCAGCCAGGTTTGAAAGTCTGACATTTTTGTGATCATCTCTTCATTGAGATACTTCTTGAATTGCTGCTTATACTCCGCCAATTCCTGATTTTCAATCTTCTCTAAAAGCACGACGTATTCATCAATGAACTCGGCCTTCTCGCGCAAGCGGTGTGTATCTGTGTTCCAATCCTCAAACTTGGCTGCTATCTCCTTTGCCGGGTTAATGAATTGACGCATTAAGGACTCCGCTGAGCTGGAGTCATCCCTTAACTGGTTCTTCAGCTTTTCAATTCGTTCATTTATCTCGCTGGATACCTTTCCATACATTGACTCAATAGAAGTAAGGTGAACGTTCGCCTCATTAATAAACTCACTTTCAAATTGTTGCAATTTGTCCTTCACTTCTAGCCCTTCATAGCTGTTAAGAACCTCATTAGCTTTCCTCAGGTTCTGTTGTTGTGTATTTAGCTCCGACTCTATTTCCCTCAACTGCGCTTTCAAGTTTTCCAATTTGTCCGACTTGGACTTTATTGATTCAAGAATTGCAGAGCGTTGCTTTTTTAGTGTATTGATCCGGTCGCTCGTCTTTTGAAGTTCTTCTATCTTTTGCTTATTCTCTTGAATTTGGGTAGCGATTGACCACCAATCTATTTTCTTAAATGAATTGAAATCGATCAAACGAGCGAGACTTTCCTTTTCAGTTGAAATTCTATTTTGATGATTCCTGAGGTAGGTAATCTTTTGTTCAACTTGTTTGATCTCTTTGCTGAGAGAATCTGCCTGTTCTCTCCGAGCGGCAATTTTTTCTTTATTATCCCATCCCAAAACATATTGCTGAGGGGTTCTGATCTCCGGGCGGTCGTCTTTTTCGTGCCTGGACTTGCTTTTTATTAGCCCTGATTTCAGAAGAGCTTTATCCTGCAGTCTGAATTCGTCTACTGTTTCAACGCAGCTATAGTTGTATGATCTTTCGATTTCCTGCTGTACCCACTCTTTGTAAGGTGAATCTTTCAACTCCAACTTATTAATCAGGTCATTTTCATTTGGTGTGTTGAAGATACTTGGAGCAATTTCCTTTTTATCGAATTTGTGATAGATAATTCGGCCTCTCAGGTCATTCTCATTCACATATTTATTCACCTTCTGGTAATGCTCTACAGGGATAAGTAGCCGAAGGGCAAAATTGTGAAGCAGGCGTTCAATGGCAGATTCCCACTCTTTTGAGTTTTTCCGAACCTGAATCAATTCACCAATAAATGGAATCTCCTTTTCTGAAACAGCCAGGTGCGCTGTAATCTCACTTCTGATTCGTGCGACTGACCCCGTTATATTACTTTTTTGAGACCGCAGGGCGTTAAGCTCGATTGAAATAGCCTCAAAGTCTTGCGCAAGTGACTGTTTTCGT
>JBIIVI010000130.1:0-9607 GCA_044339555.1 Cyclobacteriaceae bacterium
ATTGAGCAAACACGGCTAACCACTTACCGGGCCACCGCCTACACCGGGCAAACCGACAGCGCACAACGCACGCTGTTGGGTGCTTCTTCTGTGGCCGATTTGCTACGCAGAACGGGCGTGGGCCAAATGCGTTTTTACGGACCCGCAGGCTTGGCTACCGCCTCGATGCGG
Source organism: Cyclobacteriaceae bacterium (assembly GCA_044339555.1). GTDB lineage: Bacteria > Bacteroidota > Bacteroidia > Cytophagales > Cyclobacteriaceae > ELB16-189. The sequence continues at coordinate 172 of JBIIVI010000130.1, forward strand.
GGCTCCGGTAGCAACCACACCGCCATCCTTTGGAATGGTATTCCGCTGGCGAGTCCGCTCAACGGTCAACTTGATCTGTCGCTCTTGCCGGTTTCTTTGTTTGAAGAAACCACTGTGGAGAGTGGCGGAGCGGCCAGCTTGTACGGTAGCGGCTCCATCGGAGGAACCATTCATTTGAATAATCACGTGCGTTTTCGGGAGGGCACGCGTAGGCACGCGCAAACTGCTTTTGGATCGTTTGGTAATTTTTTCCAGGATGCTGGCGTGCGATGGAGTGGCAGTCGCTGGCATATGGGCACACGGTTTTTTTTGAATCGCGCCACCAATGATTTTCCGTTTCACAATACCAGCGTTTTTCCGTCCCGGTTTGAAATCAGGCAGCACAACGCGTTTGATTTGTACGGATGGTTACATCAAACCTATTGGCAGCTTCGGCCGCGTCAACTGCTGTCGGTAAAATGGTGGCGCCAGCAAAGCAACTACGAAGTGCCCAACCCAATTACCGTGCCCCGACCTGGCCAGGCCCGGGAAAACAACGATGTGAATCGGCTACTCTCGAACTGGCAGCTCGATCGGTCAAACTGGAACCTCTTTTTTCAATCTGCTTTTTTGCACCACCGGTTGATTTTCACCGATCCGGTTATTGGTTTGAATGCAACCAGCATCGCTCAATCCTTCATCAACCAGGCTGAGATCAATCAAACATGGAAAAAAAATCTCACCACCACGGGTGGCTTAAACTACACGTGGGAGCAGGGGCGAGCTCAGGAGATTTCTGCGTTACCCCAACGGCATCGGGTAGCAGGGTTCTATGCGGCCAAGTGGAGTAGCGGGCATTGGCAACTGAATGGCTCCACACGCCTCGAATTGATGGATGGTGCAACCATGCCCCTGGCGCCGGCATTGAATGCAGTGTGGACGCCCAACCGCGTTTGGCAATTCACGGCATCGGCCGCGCGTAACTATCGGATTCCCACTTTCAACGACTTGTACTGGGTCGGTACCGGCGCAGTGGGCAACCCCCAACTCCAATCCGAGACCGCGCGCGCTTTTGATTTTGTGATCAAGAGCAACTTGTTGACGACTACGCACCGACAATTACACGTTCAGGCCGCCGGGTTTAGCAACCAGGTGGAGAACTGGATTTTATGGGCACCTCTGGAATACAATCTCTGGCGCCCAGACAATCTGAAATGCGTTTGGTCGCGCGGTGTAGAAGCGCAAGCACGGTGGAAGCAGTCCTTCGCCAAAGACAATTCGTGGAGTTGGCATCTGCAGTATCGCTATACCCGCGCTACCAATCAGGAGCTTTACGAAACGCACAATGCCAATGAGTTGTATAAACAGCTTCCATTTACACCGCAGCACGAGGGCAGCGCGACTGCGCAATGGCGGTATCGGCAAACTGGCTTACAACTCGTGCATGCGATAACCGGCCCGCAGTTTACGGATGGCGACAACACTCGCTTTCTGGCCATGCCGGGTTATCAGCTTACCAACGTATGGATCAGCCAAGCCATTCATCGGGGCGCAACCCACTGGCGAATTACGGCTGAGTTCAACAATCTTTTTGATGTGGATTACGTGGCTCGCCCTGGCTTTCCGATGCCGGGCCGAAACTATCGCATCATGGTACAATTCGAATTGAAAAACGAAAAGCGAGATGAATAGAATTTCAAAAATTAGTTGCTCACTGCTGGCGTTGGCCGCGATTGTATTTTTTGCTTCCTGCGATCCCAACGATCCACCTACACCGCCGGTGGGTAGTGCCGGATTTTTTGTGGTGAACGAAGGCGCCTTCAATAACAGCAATGCCTCGTTGTCATTTTACGATCGGCAAACCGAGGCCATCACCAACAATCTGTTTGCTACGGCCAACAATCGACCGCTGGGTGATCAGGCTCAATCGATGACGATTTGGGAAAGGTATGGTTACATCGTGGTGCAGAATTCGCAGAAGGTAGAGGTGATTGACATCAACACGCTGAAAACAACTGCCACTATTACCGAGGGAATTGCCAGCCCCCGCTACTTCGTGGGGGTGAATGCACAAAAAGGCTACTTATCCGATTGGGGAGCCGATGGGCTTTCGGGAACGGTGAAGGTGATCGATCTTCAACAAAATCGCGTGACAAAATCGATCGCGGTGGGTCGGGGGCCCAACCGGATGTCGTTGGTAGGCACGGAGTTGTTTGTGACCAACAACGGAGGTTTTGGAAATGACAATACGATTTCCGTTATCGACATCACCAGCGATGCCGTGAAGCGTACACTCACCACGGCCGACAACCCCAACAGCATTGTCCGAGATCAAACCGGAAATTTGTGGCTCACGTGTTCGGGAAAATTGGTGTTCGACAACAATTTTCAATTGGTGCCCGCGCAGAGCACTCCTGGCGCGTTAGTGAAGTTAGATGCCACGGGTAGGGAGTTGCTTCGGTTACCCGTTGATCGTGTGAGTTTTTCCGGCCCCAACCAACTCAACCTATCACCCGATGGCAACACGATCTACTTCACCTACCAGGGCGGCGTATGGGCGATGGGCATTGGCGCTACCAGCTTGCCTACAGCGCCACTGATCGCAAAAGCATTTTATGGATTGGCGGTCGATCCATTAACAAGCAATATCATTGGCTGCGTGGCACCTAATTTCAGCTCTTCGGGCAGCATTGAGTTTTACACGCCCACCGGGCAACTACAACGCTCGTTCTCAGTTGGCATTGGCCCCAACAGTTGCACGTTTAAATGAAAAAAACAAGAGGCTTTTTGATGTCAGTTGATACAGGCTTTGGGACGCTCAGCAATCAACTCGTGGCAGGTAGCTTAATTTGATCGTAATAAAACTTCATGCGTGTGTGGCGCGTGTCGAGCAGGGCAATCCGCTCAATGCAGTCACGCTTATGGTGATAAAATACTTCCAGGTACTGATCGCCCAGTAAGTATAAATTCACTTTGTAGCCGTAGTAGCGGATGCCCATCACAAATGTGCCCTGTTCGTAGAGCCATTGGATTTGCTCTGCCAGCGACTGCGAAAGAAATTGATCGATACCTTTCACTATGGAAAGGTACACGTACGCGCCCCTATTTCAAATTCTGTCGAAGGAAATCCACCGACCGTTGCCACGCCAGTTTGGCGGCTGCTTCGTTATAGCGGCTGGGGGCGGTATCGTTGTTGAACGCGTGTTGAGCGCCCTCGTAAAGAAACAATTCGTATTTCTTGCCGTTGGTTTTCAGTGCTTCTTCATAAGCGGCAATACCCGCGTTAATACGCTCGTCTTGCCCGGCATAGTGTAGCTGGAGCGCGGCATTTATTTTGGGCACGTCTGTCAACTCCGCCTGGCGACCGTAAAAGGGAATAGCCGCCTTTAAAGTAGGCACGTTTACCGCCAACTGATTGGCCATGCCTCCGCCCCAACAGAAACCCATGGTGCCGAATTTCCCGTTGCAGTCTTTTCGTGTTTGCAGATAGTCAAAAGCCTTTACGAAGTTGTTCAGGTTTTTCACCGTGTCCAATTGCTGAAACATGCCGCGTGCTTTATCAGCATCTTCGGGCGTGCCTCCCAAAGGCGAAAGCGCGTCTGGCGCGAGCGCTAAGAATCCTTCCAGCGCCATTCTGCGTGTAACGTCTTCAATGTGTGGGTTGAGTCCTCGGTTTTCGTGAATGATGACAACAGCCGCCAGCTTTCCTTTTTTCTTTTTAGGTTTAGCTACATACGCGCGGATGTCGGCACCATCACCCTTGTATTGTACATACTCGGTGGCGAGCCGTTCGTCTTTCGGGTTGATGATTTGCGCTTGCGCGTAGTTAACTTCTATAAATGGGAGCACAGCCATGGCAGCCGCAGTACTCCCCGTCAGGGTAATCAGACGTTTGATGAACTCTTCGCGCGTAAGCGGTTTGTGGGTGTACTCGTCGTACAGGTGAATAATGCGTTGATCCATATTGGTTGGATTTGATGGCCGTTTGTCAATAAGTGAAAAGTAAACATTTTTAGTAGCGGTTGCCGCCTCATTTTGAGCAACGGCTGCCCGGTGGGATTTCCGCTCAGAAACTTCTACCTTCGCCCCCACGTTTAGTTCGTATGTTTAAGTTTTTATTAATCGTTTTGCTGGTGAGCTATGTGATCTTCAAAATCGGCTCCTTCTTTTTTCGGGCCGGTGCCGCCTCGCAGCAATTTCGTTACCAGCCGCGCAGACCCGAAGCCGAAGACAAGCGCAAATCCCGCCCGAGTGCAGTAAAAGGCGGCGACTACATCGACTACGAAGAGGTGAAATAGCAGTGGAATTTCCGTTCTGCAAATACCAGGCTACCGGTAACGACTTTATTCTGGCCGACAACCGCTCGGGCCGTTTTCAGCTTTCCCAGCAACAGGTGCAACAACTATGCGACCGCCATTTTGGGATTGGTGCCGATGGCCTGATGCTGCTGGAGCCGCATCCCACCGTTGATTTTAAATTACTTTACTACAACAGCGATGGCACTCAAAGTTTGTGTGGCAACGGGAGCCGTGCAGCCGTGGATTTTGCCAAACGGCTGGGATTGATTCCCCAAACAACCACGCGATTTGAAGCGTACGATGGCGTACACGAAGCCACCGTGCTCACCAACGGATGGGTGCGGCTGAAGATGAACGATGTAAGTGCAGTGCGCCCCTGGGGGGATGGCCAGTTTATTCATACTGGTTCGCCACACGTATTGCAATGGGTAACCAATATTCGTGCGTACGCGGTGGTGGAAGTGGGCACCACGATTCGGCATCATGCTGATTTTGCGCCCGGCGGCACGAACGTCAACTTCTTGGAGCCCCAGCCAGACGGATCTCTGTTTGTGCGCACGTTCGAACGCGGCGTAGAGGCCGAGACGCTTTCCTGTGGCACGGGTGTTACTGCGGCCGCATTGGCGGCAACTGCGAAGGGCTTTCAATCCCCGGTTCGCATCCAAACGAAAGGAGGCGAACTTCAGGTTGAGTTCAAAATCGGTCAGGGCGGCACATTTTCCGAAATATTCCTCATCGGCCCTGCCAAAATGGTGTTTCAGGGCACTGTGGAACTATAATTGCACCCTTCAAAATACTAATTTGCAGCCCTTTTGAGCCCGGGGCTCGGGCTCAAAATCTCTAATTCTTTGTACCATGCTACAACTCATCGCCAAGATTTTTGGCACCAAATCCGAAAAAGACATCAAACGGGTGATGCCGCTGGTGGAGGCCACGCGCCAGGAAGTCGCCACGCTCACCAATCTGAGCAACGATCAACTCCGCCAACGCACCTGGGATTTGCAGGCTTATATCAATGATCAATTGCGCCCAACTGACCTTCAGTTGGCAGATCTGCACCAGCAGGTAAACGAGCAGCCCAATCTCGACCTCAATCATAAAGAATCTATTTTTCAACAAGTAGATGCGCTCGAAAAAGAGCGCAACAAACAACTTGAAAAAGTTCTGCTGGAGATTTTACCGAAAGCATTTGCCATCGTGCGCGAAACCGCCAGACGTTTTACCGAAAACACCACCCTGGAAGCAACTGCCCGCGATTACGATCGTGTGATGGCCGCACGGGCCGAACACGTAAGGGTGGAGGGCGACAAAGCCTTCTGGCAAAACGAATGGATGGCCGCCGGAAACAAAGTAAAGTGGGACATGGTGCATTACGATGTGCAGATCATCGGTGGCATTGTGTTGCACGAAGGAAAAATTTCTGAAATGGCCACGGGTGAAGGAAAAACTCTCGTAGCTACGTTCCCCGCTTTTTTGAATGCACTGGCAAAACGCGGAGTACACATTGTAACAGTAAACGACTACCTCGCCAGACGCGATAGCGAGTGGATGGCGCCCCTCTTTCAGTTCCATGGCCTTACCGTGGATTGTATCGACAAACACGAACCTAACTCTATTGCACGCAGAAACGCGTATCAGGCCGATATTACCTACGGTACCAACAACGAATTTGGTTTTGACTATCTGCGCGATAATATGGCACGCGAGCCCGAAGAGTTGGTGCAGCGCGCCCACCATTACGCGATGGTGGATGAAGTGGACAGCGTGTTAATTGACGAAGCCCGAACACCATTGATTATCTCTGGCCCGGTGCCGCGAGGCGATGAGCACGAATTCTATGATTTGAAGCCACGCATCCACAAATTGGTGGAGGCGCAGAAAAAACTCATCAATCAATACATCAACGATGCGAAGAAGCTGATTGCAGAGGGCAACGAGAAAGAGGGTGGCCTGGCGTTGTTCCGTGCACACCGCGCCATGCCCAAATACAAGCCGTTGATTAAGTTGTTGAGCGAAACGGGCATGAAGCAGATCTTGCAAAAGACCGAAAACTTTTACCTGCAAGACAACAAGAAGGAGATGCCAAAGGCCGATGAGCCGTTGTTGTTTGTGATCGAAGAAAAAGACAACAGCGTAGACCTGACGGACAAGGGCATTGACCTGATTACAGGCGAAGGCGAAGACGCCAGATTCTTTATCCTTCCGGAGATTGGAATCGAACTTGGCAAGATTGAAAAAGATCCCGGCTTGGCAGACGATGCGCGGTTCCAGAAAAAAGAAGAACTCATCCGCGACTATTCCACCAAAGCGCAGCGCATCCATAGCGTTAATCAGTTGTTGAAGGCGTACACACTTTTCGAGCGCGACACGGAATACATCATTGTAGATGGCAAGGTGAAAATTGTGGATGAGCAAACTGGCCGGGTGCTGGAAGGCCGCCGGTATTCCGATGGCTTGCACCAAGCCATTGAAGCCAAGGAAAATGTGAAGGTGGAAGACGCCACCCAGACCTATGCCACCATTACCCTGCAAAACTACTTCCGCATGTATCACAAACTGGCGGGTATGACGGGTACTGCGGTGACGGAAGCGGGCGAATTCTGGGATATCTATAAGTTGGATGTGGTGACCATCCCCACCCACAAAAAAGCTATCCGCCAGGATCGCGATGACCTGGTGTACAAAACCATGCGCGAGAAGTTCAATGCTGTGGTGGATGAGATTGTAAAGCTAACGAGCGAAGGCCGCCCGGTATTGGTGGGTACCACCTCGGTCGAGATTTCCGAGTTGTTGAGCCGCCTGCTGCAGCTGAAGAAAATAAAGCACAATGTACTTAATGCCAAGCAGCACCAGCGCGAGGCCGAAATTGTTGCCGAAGCCGGCAAGCCGGGTACCGTAACCATTGCCACCAACATGGCCGGTCGCGGTACCGACATCAAGTTAACACCGGAGTCGCGGGCAGCAGGTGGTTTGGCGATCATTGGTACGGAACGCCATGAATCGCGCCGCGTAGACCGCCAGTTGCGCGGTCGTTCCGGGCGTCAGGGCGATCCGGGGTCCACACAGTTCTACGTGTCGTTGGAAGATAACCTCATGCGCATGTTTATGCCCGAGCGCATAGCCCGTTTCATGGACCGCCTTGGCTTGAAAGAGGGCGAGGTGATTCAGCACAGTATGGTTACAAGCTCTATCGAACGCGCGCAGAAAAAAGTAGAAGAAAACAACTTCGGCATTCGGAAGCGTTTGTTGGAGTACGATAACGTGATGAACTCGCAGCGCGAGGTAATTTACAAGCGCAGAAAGAATGCGCTCTTCGGCGAACGTCTGGAGTTGGACATCTTAACGATGTTGTACGATACGTGCGAAGAACTGATTCAAAACGCAAAAAATGGCGAGAATGTAGAGAGCTTCCGCCTTTCGTTGTTGGGCACGCTCGGGTTTGATTTTCAACTCTCGGCCGATGAGTTGGCAGAGGCAGATGTACCCGCACTTACAGACAAATTGTACCAACAGGCCCTCGATCACTATCACCACAAAAACAAGGTTGTATGCGATAAAGCGTTGCCTGTCATTCGCGACATCTACAAAACTCGTGGGGCTACTATTCAGGATATCCTGGTGCCATTCACAGACGGCAAAAAGCAGGTTGGCGTAGGGGCGAACCTGAAAAAGTGTGTGGAAACCAACAACGCGGAGTTGGTGAAGTCAATGGAAAAGATGATTACACTGGCCATCATCGACCAGCAGTGGAAGGAGCACCTACGCGACATGGACGACCTGAAACAGTCCGTTCAAAACGCGGTGTATGAGCAGAAGGATCCGCTGTTGATTTATAAGTTCGAAGGCTTTGAGGCTTTCAAGCGATTGATAGGCCGCATCAATGAAGAAACGGTGTCGTTCTTGTTAAAGGCGGACATCCCCGTACAGGAACCTGACCAGGTACAAGAAGCACGCGCCTCGCGCAGCCGCGTGCGCTTGCGTGAGCAGAAGGATGAGTCACGGTCGTTGTTATCCGGTGGCGGCAGCAATGGTGCGCCCGCGCCCACCGCTCCGCCCACGGAGCAAAAAGTATTGCCCACCAAATCCGAGAAAGTGGCCAATCGCAACGATAAGATTTCCGTTCAGTATGCGGACGGCCGGGTGCTCAAGGATGTGAAATACAAAAAGGTGGAAGAAGACATTTTGAGCGGCAAGTGTGTGGTGATTGACTAACTTGGTCTGAAATTTGAACAAGTAAGGATGATGATGCGGGTAGCTTGTCTGATGGTGTTGATAACGGTCTCAGCCGGACTACAGGCGCAACGCAACAAGCCGTACGCTGAAGATCTCAGCAAGTACCGACCCAAAGTTACCCTGGATACCACCCGGCAGGACGCAACGCCTACAAAAGTGCCTATGGTGCCGGCCCAGCTAACGGTGAACGCTAAAGTAGACGCCGTTTTAGACAGCATCGACAAGATCAATCAACTACGTAAATTCGTAGACGGCTACACCATCCAAATCTACACCGGACAAAATCGCGAAGAAGCCAATCTGGCGAAGAAAACCATGGCCGATAACGTGAACGACTTACGAGCTGATTTGCAATTTCAGGCACCGAAATTCCGGGTAAAAGTGGGGGCCTACTTTACGCGATTAGACGCCCAAAAAGATCTGGTTAGACTGAAACGGCTGTTCCCAAATGCCATTCTCGTTCCCGAGAAAATATTGATCCGAAACTGACCTCCATCATACAGCCTGTAGTATAAGGTTATTATATTGGCTGTTAGCCAGCCATGAAAGAACATTGGGTGATACGGATAACCGGGCACGTTCAAGGCGTTCATTACCGGGCCCATGCCAAGGAAAAAGCCGACAAACTTGGGGTGCGTGGCACCATTCAAAACGAACGAGATGGCAGTGTTACGCTCGAAGTTGAAGGTACCTCCGAGCAGTTGACCAAACTGGTACGTTGGTGCCACAATGGTTCGCCTGGTGCGGAAGTCCGATCAGTAAAGGTGCAGCCCGGAGTAGTAAGAGGATTTACGCACTTCTTCATTAAACGCGCATTATGAAACGACTCATTCAGATCAATGCCGACTTTTGGACGGAAGACCGAAGTCTGACAGCACTCTTGCTTTATTTAGTCTTTGACATCTTTGTGTGGCTACCCTTTAGCT
>JBIIVI010000131.1:0-9600 GCA_044339555.1 Cyclobacteriaceae bacterium
AGTGGGCGCGGGCCTGATGGTGATTCAAGACAACATTGGCGAGACCAAGAATACCGAGATCACCGCGAACTACTCCTACCGCATAGAGCAAGGTGATAAATCGTTTCTGTTTGGCTTGTCCACCGGTGTGATGCGCTACCAGGTAGATCCCGGCCAGTTGAGGTTACAGAATCCAAGCGACCCCGCCTTTGGGTTTACGAACGAAACCCAGTTTAACACCGGAGTAGGCATGATGATGAAGAGCGAGCGCTACATGGTGGGCCTCTCGGTACCCAAGCTCATCCCGGGGCGGGTAAGTGCCACCGGCGGGCAGGAGATCGAAATCTACAACCGCCACGTGTACCTGTTTGCCGGCTACATCATGAACATCAACGAGCGCTTCAAGTTCAAGCCCACCACGTTAATCAAAGGCACTGCGGGAGCCCCGGCCTCGATCGACTTAAATGCGAACCTGGTGATCGACCAAAGCTACACGGTGGGGCTGCTCACCCGCAATTTCAACACCTACGGACTCACGCTGCAAGCGTGGCTGAAGGAGTTCCGGCTCGGCTATGTGTTTGAAGTGCCCACCAACCAGAGCGTAGGCCAACGCTTCACCTCGCACGACATTGCGCTGACGTACACGCTGCCGTTTATGGCGCACCATGATCGGACGCGGTTCTCGAATTTTTAAGATCTCCAGTAGAAGCAATCTTAAAATTCGAGTTTATAAATCTCGTTCAGCTTTGCTTCTTCTTTACTCTAACACTCTGCTTAAACTCTAGCTTCCGATAATGCCCCAAATTCTACAGTTGCCCGGTTACTTTTTCCGGCCGTTATAGAGCTTATTGAGGGCTTCAGTACGGTTATGCACATGTAGTTTTTCGTAAATTCTTGAAATGTGCTGCCGAACAGTGTTAAAACTTATTCCCAGGTGCTCACCGATTTCTTTATAGAGCATGCCTTTTGCCAATTCGTCAAGCACTTGTTTTTCCCGGGGCGATAAAAGCCTGGCGTCTTGATGGGTGCTTGCACTATCTTGAAAAACGCTTACCAGCTTACGCGCGATAGATGAGCTCATGGGTGACCCGCCCCGATACAGTTCTTTTATGGCCGCCAGGATTTCTAATGGCGATGTTTTTTTCAGCAGGTAGCTGCTGGCTCCGGCTTTAAGTGCTTCAAATACCTGATCGTTGTTTTCATAGACTGTAAACATCATAAACTGAACCGTCGGCACACTTTTTTTAACCTGCCGGATGCATTCGATGCCATTCATTCCCGGCAGGTTAATGTCCATTACGGTAATGTCAGGTTTTAGTAGCGGAATTTCAAGAGTTGCTGCTTCCGCCGTTCGGTAACTGCCGACCAAAATAAGCTCGGGATCCAGCCGAATAAACTCCGCTAACCCTTCGGCCACTTCTTCTAAATCTTCGACAATTACAATCCTGATTGGATTCACAGTGGTACTTCAATTTTTATGGTGGTGCCAACAGGCGCGTTCTCGATTTCGAAAACACCCCCAACCGCTTCGGTTCGTTTTCTCATGTTCACTAACCCATTGGCAAACGGTCTTATCGAATTCAAGGTAACTCCTTTCCCATTATCGCTAATAGTAAACAAAATATTGTGATCTATGTGAATGGAAATACAGACGTGGCTGGCTTCTGCATGTTTAACCGTGTTGTGCAAAGCCTCTTTCATCACCAGAAAAATATTTCGCCTTGCCTCGCCACTTATTTTTAACTCCGGCTTTTCAGTTGATTGAAAATCTAATTTGATGTGGTGTTGGTTTAGGTAGTCCGCAGCATAAGCTCGGCTAAAGCTCACCAGATCACTAACTGTATCATATCGTTCATTTAAGGCCCAGACGATTTCGTTCATCTTTTCAGCCATTTCGTCACTGTATTTTGAAATTTTGTCTAAGTAGACGCCTAAATCAGAGGGGAGATGTCCGGTAATTTTCAATTTCTCGCTTATGAATTTTATTCGACTTAAGCTGGCCCCAAAATCATCGTGCATATCGAGAGCAATTCGGGTGCGCTCTTTTTCGACTGCATGTTGCTGCCCCAGTTGAAACCGTTCTTTTTCGTGTTTCTTTGCGTAGTATAGCCGGAAGAGAGACAGAAGAGTAAACGTGCCCGCTAAGGCTACTGACACCCGGAACCACTCCGTTCTGAAAAAGGGCGTAGCCACCACAAAAGAAAGCGGAGTCGCGGAATACAATATCTTGTCATCGCCGTGAAACCTCGCACGCACCTGGAAAGTGTAAGAACCGGGCTCTAAGTTGGAATACGAAACCACCGTGCCCGGGGTGTTTTCGATCCAGTGTGCATCATGGCCCTCAAGGAGGTAACGGAACTGAAGCGGCTTGCTGGTAGTTGTAACTGCCACAAAGCGAAACTGAACACTGTTCTCATTTTGCAGGAGCCGCATAGTGCCCTTGTCAGAGAGCTCCCGCTGCTTCCCATTTACGTACAGTTCATCGATATAAATGGAAGGGGCTGGAGTTGTTAGGGCTAGCAAGGTGTCGGGATTGAAACGCATCACCGAAGAAAGACCACCAACCCATACCAGATTCGAGGTGCTATCAAAAGAAACAAACCCGTTGATGAAGCGGTCTTCCGCTAGTCCGTCCGCTTGGGTAAAGTTTCTAATACGATTTTCTTCCGGCAGAAGGCAACTTAGCCCGTTGTGTGTATTTATCCACACCCGATTGGTGCCATCCAACGCCAACGCGGTTACATAGTCCGAAGGCAGGCCCTGTAGCCGACTATAGTGAATGAGCTGGTTTCGCTCGTAATCATATTGAGCTAACCCTGTGCCATCGTAACCGACCCACAATTTGTCCTCTTGGTCCAGTGCAATATCATTTACCCCTCTAAAAGAGATACCTTCAGCGCCTGGCACGGTGTCCAAAGACACTTCGGAAAACCGGTCAGAGATTTTTTCCCAACGCAGCAATCGGGGGGTTTTATTCACCGAGAACCACAGATTTCCAAACCGATCCTCCGCATACCGTGAATAATAACCATGGGTAAATTTCCCTTGCGGGCCGTCCTTTGTGTAATGCTGGATGCGACCATCTTTTGCCTCGATTCGCACAAATCCTCCCCCCTTGTTAGCACTAAACCACCGATCGCCATTACTGTGCTGGAATGCGAGAATAAGAATATCCGCGGCCGGAAAATACTTTTTTAGAAAATCAGACGAAAACTTTATTTCCCCGGTTCGCGGATCAAAAGTAGCGTAACGCATGGTTTGCCCACCGGTAAAAACCAGCTCGGCTCCAGCGCTGTTCATACACCAAGGCCCAGTATTCAGTCGATCAGAAAACAACACCCATTCATTTTTTTTTGCGTCGAGCTTATAAATGTTCGGCACTAAAAAAAAAGACAAGTAAAACTGGTTGTCCGCTCCTTTCCGTACACCAAGTGGCACACAACCATTACATGGCGAATCAGGAAACGCAGTAAATGTTTGAATTACTCCCGGGTTGGAAACGAACTTCGTTACGCCACGTTCGGTCCCAACCCAGTGATGGCCTTGGCGATCGGTAAAAAGAATGTGGGCATCGAAGGCTAAGCTTCCTGCAACTACTGCGGGCACCACCTGCCGATTGTTACTATTCAGCAACAGGGCGCCAGCCTGATCCACCGAGCCACCCACCCAAAGCGTACTATCGTTCAGGGGATCAACGCGCGTACGGCCCCGCATCGGCCAATGGGCCAACAGAACGCCCGCCCTGGAGTAACGATAGATGCCGGTAAAGTAGTCGGCAAAATAAAGCCATTGATGGGTGGAGTCGTAGAAGCTAAAAATTAGATGTTGAAGCCCCTGAGTAGGCAGCGAGAAGCTGGCTTGTCCGTAGGTATTCGTACGCAGGTTGTAGAGGTAGTATTTATTCCGGCCGGAGGCCGTGCTTACAACTAAATATGTATCGTCATCAATTTTGGCAGAAAAAGTAACCGGCTTACCGCCAAGTCGCGGCAAGTTGAGTGCCGCTACAATTTGCAAGTCTTCATCTACCAGAAAGCTGGAGTCCGGTGTGGCCACCAGAAATTTGTTCGGCGCCAGTTTGTAAATGCCGCAGGCACGCCTGTCGGTGAAGTCGCGGGGGGTATAAAATCGGCCGTTGAGCGTGTTCATACTAACGAGCGTGCAGCTTTGTCCCACAACCATGGTAAGATGGCCGTACTTAGTTTCCAACATCTGTTCAATAAAATTGGATGGTAGCGAAGCGGAGTCTGGTTTTGCGATGTAGTTTTTGAAGTTTAGACCATCAAAGCGGCTTAGGCCCTCGTTGGTGCCAAACCACATGAAGCCGCGGCTATCTTCAGTGATACAACGCACATGGCTATCTACCAGCCCGTTTTTAAGACCATAAGAAAACTGCAAAAAATCTTGTCCGGCAGCAAAGTGCCCGCAAGTAATCAAGCAGAGAAAAAGAAGACTGCGCATCGCGAATATACCGCCAATCATTGGGTTTGAACTCAAAGCATAATTCCGGGGGCATGTTGTCTTGGGCCTATCACTTCCCTTCTGCCAAGATAACGCCCAATGAATAAAGGTAGGTTTCTGGCTTCAAAAACTTGCATAGTACAAAAGGGGGATGCGTTTCTAACGCTGCCCCCCCGTTTTACCTATAGTCGCCTTGGAAGGAAGGCGGTAGCTTTACCGACTTCGCAGGTGATATGGCGCGGGGCAGCGGGTTTGATTGCCCGTAATCCAATGGCGGCAACTAAGCCAGGCCCTTCATAAACGGGCAGGTAAATGAACGAATAGATGCGGATAATTTGGATAGCAAATAAAAGATGGAAAGTTGGGCGAAGGCATTAGGTGTACGATGTGAGACAGCAAACGGATGAAAATCGTTGGTCGTTGTTGGTTGGTCGTTGGTCGGGTAGAAAGAATTGAGAAGTGAAATAAAAACGATTTGAAAATAGAAAATGATGAAAGCCAATTTGATAACTATCGAAACAGAAAACCAAGTGAGCGAAGAATATTTAGCTGCCGATAGTCGAAACCATTCGTGCGGGTTGCTTCAAAAAAATCAATGTTAACGAGTAACGATGATCACACTTAAGCCGGATATTTTTTCAAATTGCTTATCAGCAGTAATGATAGGTAAGCCCATCGTGATGGCAGATGCCGCGATGATAGCATCAGGTAATTTGATTTTTACTTTCTGCCTGATCTCGATCACTTTCTTTTTGATGGCAGGTGAAATATCAACTACGGTGCATTGGTTAATAAACGCTTTTGTTTTGGTGGTTTCTTCAGGCCTAATGTTCGGTTTACTGAGCAATTCAAGTTCAGTGATGAAAGATAGTTTAGTGTCCATGCCATGCAACAAATCGGCCAGGTGGTCATCACCACTTAGTAGATATATGGCAATGTTGGTGTCGCAGAAAGCCTGCAGATCAATTCCATTCATCGCGCATTCTTTTTTGAGCCGCGAGCCCGTCTTCTTTCCACTTCACCGTGCCGCAAACCTTTTTGGCATCCAGTTTTTTGCCTTGCTTCAATTTGCGTGCAGCACTCGCCAAATCTTGTCGCTTTGTTTTTGGGGTAATATGTATGGTCATAAAAGCAATCAAATGATATTAACAAAAATAATCAAAAAATACGGTTGGTTCAATGATACTGTATTTCAAGTTCAATGCCCAATAACGCAACCATAGAAAATTATGAAACCAAAATTGATCACAAACAAAGCGGTAAAAACAATCGGTGAAGAACAATTATTTGGCCATGGGCTTGATCAATTGGAACCAAGCAATCAAAACCGTTTTAAAAAATCGGCTGGCGAAAGGATGGGGATGTTTCTAAACGGGTTGAGTGTGAGCAAATGGGGATCGCCTGTTACGATGCAATCGGCATGCGCGGCCAAGGCAATATCCAAAAACATATTATCATCTGCATCTCGACTGGCATTTACAGTAGGGGTTACTACTATCACAACACTTGACGTTTGGTATTCTGCAATAGCGCGAACCTTTGCTGAAGCATTCAGGTATTTATCAAACTTTGGTAGCGCAATTTTGCGCACAAACTCTTCCAGCGTTTGTGCACTACGCACCAATGTACCCTTTGTCAGCGCTTTATCATATGCTTGGCGAGGAACAGATTTTGGCTTAAGGTTAGCACTTATGAGTACGTTAGTGTCAAACACCCATACCTTAGGCATCTTTCAAAAGTTGTTGCAGTATATCTTCCGTAAGACCGTTCGCCTCAGCCTTCTTGCCGATTTCATCCAAAAAAGCTCGATACTCCGGCAGCGTTTTTTGCACGCGCTCATAATGTGCTTGCAGAACATCTTCGGGCGGGCGAGCATACCCCAACTTAGGCTCTTGAACTTGAGTAGCATTCGTTTCTTCCAACGCTTTCTGGAATACGGCCGCAAGTTTCCGTTTCTGCTGCAGTGTGCTGGTACGCCATTTTTTGGCGGTCGCTTTGTTTACCTCAATCACAATCCTTTCCATAGCATTCCATTTTATAGCCTGCCTGCCGTGGCAGGTTCAACCCAACAAATATAGAAAATTATGAAACCAAAATTGATGACAAACAAAGCAGTAAAAGTTAGTGAAGAAAATCTATCTGCCGATAGGCATATCCAATTTGTTTGGGGAAAATGGATGTTAGCACTCTTCTTTCTCGCAGGCTGGTGGTGCTCTTTTGCGCAAAGTAAAACCGACATCTTACCACCTTCTCTAAATACCGAAGTAGCATTTAGCTATAAAATATTCGCAGCTGTAAATAATTCATGGGGCTATGACATTTTCTCCAGCAACAAGCTTACCATTCACCAGCCGACCATCCCAGGCATGCCCGGCAATGAAGGTTTTAAAACCAAAGAAGCCGCACAAAAAATAGCCGAGCTTGTGGTTGAAAAAATGAAGAGAGGTGAAATGCCTCCAACAATAACAGAAGAAGAATTAAAGAAACTAAATGCTATTTGATATGCGCAGTGAAAATTTAATTAGGATAGTATTGATTTTACTGGGAGTGATGTGGCTAAGCATTATTCAAAGTTTTTCTCAAGATACATGGACTCAAAAAACAAGTGTTGGAACATTTGGAAGAGCAAATGCAGTTGGATTCAGCATTGGCGATAAAGGATATATTGGAACCGGTTATGATGAAAATGGTGTAGCTCAAAAAGATTTTTGGGAATTCGATCCCGTGACCAATTCCTGGACTCAAAAAGCAGATTTACCCGGGCAGACGAGGTTTAATGCCACAGGATTTGGCATAGGCGACAAGGGTTATTTAGGATCGGGACAACCGGGCAACACTTTCAACTGGCCGCCTTTACGTGATTTTTATGAATATGATCCGGCCACTAATGTCTGGACATCCATCATGGATTTCCCACGCGATGCTTATTATCTTTTAAGTTTTGTAATCGGATCAAAAGCCTATGTAGGGACAGGAAACGGTGATGCTCAGGATTTTTGGGAGTATGATCCTGTTATCAACAACTGGATTAGAAAAGCAGACCTTCCCGGGCTGGGCCGGAATGTAGGTTTTGCATTTACTATTGGCGATAAAGGATACATTGGATCGGGACGCTATGAGACTGGTGGCTTCGACCCCGTTCTAATGTTTTTATCTGACTTTTGGCAATATACCCCTGCCACTGATAGCTGGGTCAAAAAAGCAGACCTCCCTGTCCAAATGATCCGTTCAGGATTTGGCATCGACACCCGAGGTTACATTACTGCTTCACCTGATAAAGTCTGGCAATACGATCTTCCTACTGATACCTGGATCAGCAAAAATAATTCTGCCGCTGTGGACAGATTCGGTGGTGTGTCATTCGTAATTGCCGAAAAAGGATACATTGGATTAGGTTTTCAAACACCAACCGGATATTTGAATGACTTTTGGGAATATACACCCTCCCCGGCCGTTACAATTGAATCATTCAATCCCAGTTCCGGCTCCACTTCCTCGCCCGTAACTATAACCGGCATAAATTTTAGTGCTACACCTGCCAACAACTTGGTTAAGTTTAATGGCACAACGGCTGTGGTAACGGCAAGCACAACTACCAGCATTACCACTACTGTTCCTGTTGGTGCAACTTCGGGGCCAATTACTGTAACGGTTAGTGGAAGCACAGCCACTAGCTCAACAAATTTTATATTGACAGATGACCAAAACTTCATCACCAATTGGAACCTTAATGGTGCGGGCTCAGGCCCAACAGAAATTTCGTTTGGCACGGCCACAAGCGGCACGGTTAACTACACCTGGCAGGAAATTTTTGGCACTGCTACTGGTAGTGGCTCGTGGAGTGGTTCAAACCTAACCATCACAGGTTTACCGGCCGGATCTTTTATTCGTTTGCAAATAGAACCCACCAACTTTCAACGAATAATTATGGCTGGTTCGGCAGATGCTTTTTCAAGACTAATTAGGGTAGAACAATGGGGCAGCACCGCATGGACTAGTATGGAGCAAGCATTTTCTGATTGCTATTCCCTGTTTGAAATTACTGCCACTGATATGCCCAATTTATAGGGCGTTACCACTATGCGCGCCATGTTTAATGGTTGCGAAAATTTGAATTCGATAAGTAACGTCAATAGTTGGAATACCGGGACTGTTACCAATATGAGTTCCTTGTTTGGCGTAGCAAGGTTCTTTAACCAAAACATTGGGGCATGGAATACGGCTGCAGTTACCGATATGAGTTATATGTTTGCTTCCGCATATGCCTTTAACCAAAACATCGGCTCTTGGAATACTGCTGCAGTTACAAATATGACAGCCATGTTTCAATCTGCATACGCCTTTAACCAAAACATTGGTTCTTGGAATACTGGAGCCGTTACCACTATGGAGGTAATGTTTGCTTTCGCAAAGGCCTTTAACCAAAACATTGGCTCGTGGAATACAGCTGCGGTTACCAATATGGGAGGCATGTTCTTTGGCGCCCAAGTTTTTAACCAAAATATCGGTTCCTGGAACACGGCTGCTGTTACCACAATGCAGGGTATGTTTTCTCAAGCAAGTTTATTCAATAATGGTGGAAATAGTTCTATCAACAATTGGAATACGAGTTCAGTTACCAACATGGAAAACATGTTTTCTCAAGCGACCGCCTTTAATCAAAGCATTGGGGCATGGAATACCGCAGCGGTTACTAATATGTCGGGCATGTTTCAATTTGCTTCAGCCTTTAACCAAAACATCGGGGCGTGGAGTACTGCTGCGGTTACCAATATGGGTGCTATGTTTTACGCAACCTCCGTATTTAATAATGGAGGAAGTGCTTCGATCAATAATTGGAATACAAGCGGAGTTACTAGTATGCCATCGATGTTTGCTTTTGCCACTTCATTTAATCAAAACATCGGGGCGTGGAATACCGGAGCAGTTACCGGTATGTTCGGTATGTTTAATTCGGCAACAGCTTTTAACCAAAATATTGGTTCTTGGAATACGGGGGCGGTCACCAGTATGAACAATATGTTTCGTGGCGCTAGCGCCTTTAACCAAAACATTGGTGCATGGACTTTAAACCCTGGAGTTAACATGGCCAACATGCTTGACGATAGTGGTATGGACTGCAATAATTATTCTGCAACCTTAATGGGTTGGAGTGCCAATCCA
>JBIIVI010000132.1:0-9562 GCA_044339555.1 Cyclobacteriaceae bacterium
GATGG
Organism: Cyclobacteriaceae bacterium; assembly: GCA_044339555.1. GTDB lineage: Bacteria > Bacteroidota > Bacteroidia > Cytophagales > Cyclobacteriaceae > ELB16-189. The sequence continues at coordinate 6 of JBIIVI010000132.1, forward strand.
GAGTTGAAGTGCTTGGATCCCCCACCTAAATCCGTCACCTCAATAGGGTTTTGGTTGGCGAGAAGTCCGTGCCGGTAGTTTTCGATTTCGGAAAACAGTCCGGTGTCCGTTGCGCCACGGATGACGGTGGTATACAACTCATACAAAAACGGAGCGTGAATGGAGTGTTCATCAACTTCCAATAACCAATGTCGCAGCCAGGCAAAAACAGGAAAAAGTCGGGGACTCATGAGCGATTTTGCTCAGGCAAGATAAACGCACGCGTGGTTGCAGCCACACACAAAATCCATAAAACGTTGTTAGTTGAGGCGCATGGGCGCCACCATGTGGAAGGAGGGAACCTTTACATCAAAGCGGGTGCCGTCTACAATGCGTTCCATGATGTACTCGCCTTCCATTTTGCCGATGCCGGACTTCAGGTTGCAGCCGGACACGTATTGATGGGATTGTCCGGGTTCTAAAACCGGTTGCTGACCAACCACACCTTCGCCTTCTACTGTTCGCGGCATATAGCCGGCATCTACAATGTTCCAGCGTCTGCTCAGCAGTTGCACGGTAAACTCGCTTTGGTTTTCGATGGTGATCCGATAAGTAAAAACAAAATGAAACTGACTGGGACTCGAATACGCAGGTTGGTATTCCGTCTCGACACTTACCTTTACACCCTGTGTGATGGCTTGAATCATCCGCATCAAAAGTATCATTTTTTTCTATTTTTCATCCGTTTAGCGAGTGGGTATGACAAACGATGTGAAACTGGCCGAATCGTGGAAGCAACACTTGCTCCCGGAATTTGAAAAGCCTTATTTCCAGCAACTTATTGATTTCGTTAAGTCTGAGTACAAAACTCAGCTTGTGTATCCGCCAGGCAAAGAAATTTTTCGCGCGTTTGATCTTTGCCCGCTGCCTCAGGTACGTGTGGTGATTATCGGACAGGATCCCTACCACGGACCGGGTCAGGCCAATGGACTGTGTTTTTCCGTGGGCGAGGGCGTCAAGTTTCCCCCTTCGCTCCTGAACATCTTCAAGGAGATCAAAAACGACTTAGGTAAACCGATTCCGGCGTCTGGTAATCTGGAACGCTGGGCGGAGCAGGGTGTTTTGCTGCTAAATGCCACGCTCACGGTTCGTGCGTCAACGCCGGGGTCGCACCAGAACAAAGGCTGGGAGCAGTTTACCGACGAGGTCATTCGATTGGTAGTTTCGCAGTGCCAGCATGTTGTCTTTATGTTGTGGGGTGCGTACGCACAAAAAAAGGGAGCTATCATCGATAGCTCCCGGCATTTGGTGTTGAGTAGTGCGCATCCTTCGCCTTTTTCGGCAGATCGCGGTTTTTTCGGCAACCGTCACTTTTCCCGGGCGAATGCCTACCTGGCGCAGCACGGGCGCACGCCCATCGATTGGTGATTATTCGATCGGTTTAAAGAAACGCTTCCACCGGATTTTATCGAATAAGCTTCCGAACTTATCGATCGAAAGCCAGATGAAAAATCCTTTGCCAACGATGTGATCCTCGGGCACGAAGCCCCAGTACCGCGAGTCGTGCGAGTTGTGGCGGTTGTCGCCCATCATAAAGAAGTAATCCTGCTGAAACGTGTATTCCGTTACAGGCTTTCCATCGATCGTCAACGCCCCGTCTTTGATCGTAACGTTCTTGTTGCCTTCGTATTTTTCAATCGCTAACCCATAGAACGCCAGCGTAGAGTCATTCACCGCAATGCTCATACCTTTCTTGGGTAGTACGATGGGCCCGTAGTTGTCGGCATTCCAGCGCGAGTAGTTGGAACTCGGCCAAATGCGGTAGTCCGGCCCTTCGCTCATGCGGTAGTCGTTTTCCACCTGCGCCACGTAGGGTAGCTTCTTTACCTCTGCCAGCATTTCTTCGGTGAGGTACATTTGGTAAACCACCTTGTTTTGTTCCGGGCGGCTGATCATCGAGTAATCCTCCGGATCGAGCCCCAGTTTAGCGAGGTTGCGTTCGTTGATTTCGTCCTTCGAAGTAACCAGGTAGCTCCACTCCATCAAAGCCGGATTTGTGAGCGGGTTTCCGTTTACGATCACTTGACGGTTCTTAATTTCCAGTCGATCGCCTGCAATCGCCACGCAACGTTTGATGTAATTGGTTTTCAAATCCAGGGGATAATCGATCCAGGATGCCCGGTTTGGATTCATGTAGTTGTTCTCTTCAACTCGAGGCACATTAAACACCACTACGTCCTCTCGCTTCACGGAAGTGAACCCCGGCAACCGGTACTGCGGAAGTTGAATCCACTCGACATAAGAAGGAATTTCTGTGAACCAGATTTTTTGGTGGGTGAGGGGCACTTGTAAGGGCGTTTTGGGAGTGCGGGTTCCATAGTGAAACTTGCTCACAAACAGAAAGTCGCCCACCAATAAGGAGTTCTCCATAGAAGGAGTCGGGATCGTGTAGGCTTCCATAATCAACCATCGAATTAAAGTCGCTGCAATCACCGCAAAGGCAATCGCATCTACCCATTCCGTAAACAGCGATTTGGGTTTCGCAGGAAGCTCGCTCAGTTTTCCCAAGTACTTGGTTTCAGGGCGAAACGCCACCACCGGCAGGTATACCAGTCCGGAGAATACCGCCAGAGCCTGATCGCTGACCCGTTCTTTTCCAATGCAACGCAAGAGGTCGAAGACCAAAACAAAAAAAGCAAAAATGCCTACTACCGGAACGAACAGGTACAGCAACCACCACCACTGGCGGCCAATTACCTGCACGATCATCACATACTCCGCATAGATCGGAATCAGCGATTTCCAGCCTGCAATGCCAGCCTTGCTGAAGATTTTCCAAAGGCCTGCTACAAAGGCAATGCGGAGCAGGATAAAAATGACGATAACGGTGATCATAAGATGCTTATGGATAAAAGGCGTGCAAAGAAAATCAAAATATTCAAATCTCAGAATTGCAGCACATCGGCCATGGTGTACACACCACGCTTGCCCTGCAAAAACTCGGCTGCCAGCACCGCTCCCAAAGCAAAGCCCGTTCGGGTGTGTGCTTCGTGGCTTAGCTGGATCGTGTCAATGGCAGAGGTGTAGGTAACCACGTGCGTGCCGGGTACATCTTCCACCCGATGCGAACGGATTTCGAGCGCGTCGGGTTGTGCAGCGGGCTGGTTTATCCACCGTTTTTTGCGTGGGTTTTCGCGCAGGATTCCTTCGGCCAGCGAGATGGCGGTGCCACTGGGTGCGTCTTTCTTCTGGGTGTGATGTGTTTCATCGATGTCCACCTGATACTCCGGTCGCGTGCTCATCAGCCGTGCCAGGTATTCATTCACTTTAAAAACCAGGTTCACACCCACGCTAAAGTTCGAGGCGTACAGCAACGCGCCTTCCGCCTTCAGGCATTCGGATTTAAGGTTCTCGGCCTGCGCGTACCAGCCCGTAGACCCGCATACCACGGGAAGGCCGTGTTGGAAACAAAAGCGTATGTTCTCGATGGCCGCTTCGGGGTTCGTAAACTCAATGGCTACATCGATTTGGGCAGGTAATTGGAAGGTAGTCTTGTTGTCCACATCCAAAATTGCAGCAATGCGGTGGCCGCGTTCTTCGGCAAGTGCGGCAATGGCCTTGCCCATCTTACCATAGCCAATGATGAGGATGTTCATTACAATCGAACTTTCAGTGAGAATCCGGCAGTGCGGCCAAACATGTCTTGCTTGAAACTTGGTTCGACCCAAGCCCGGTTTTTCAGCTCGGGATTAAGATCGAATTCCTTCAAGTGGGCATCCACATGGGCATCTACCAATTGCAGAATGTACCAGAGCGAGGTCATGATCACAAAGAAATCGCGCTCCCGCTTGGTGCGGTCTACCAGTCTACGCAACTGGTCCTCGGTCAGCACACGTCCTTGCGTCGGTAATGGCAAATTGTTGATTCGGTCGAACAATTGATTTCTGAAGTCCAGGTGTTGCTGTTGATAGTTGTTGATCACATATAACCCGGCTGCAAAACCGCCCCACACCAGGGGAGCCTTCCAATACTTCTTGTTGTAAATCTGACCAGCCCCCGGGAACACAGCCGAAAAGAGTAGCGCTTTGCGCGGATTGAAACGAGAACTGTAACTTTTGATGTTAAACTCCTGGCGGGTACTGTCGTTCGCAAGCCGAAGGGTGTCTGATTGGGCGTGGGCAAGAAAAGAGATAAACAGGCCACCAATAATCCACCCCACTTTACCCATACCTAACTGATTTTGATAATATCCAGAATGCGGTTTAAGTCTTCGACAGAGAAAAATGGAATTTTGATTTCACCCGTTTTGCCATCGCTGTTAACCCGCACTTTCGTTCCGAAATGAGATGATAATTGCGTTTGCAAGTTAACGATTTCCCGGTTGGCGGACGCAGGTTCTTTTGCAGAAGCTTCCCTGGAGGGTCTTGTGCCCAGTTGGCGAGCCAGTTCTTCTACCTTCCGTACCGACAGGTCTTCGGCTACCATTTTTTGGAACAGGTAGAGTTGCTGATCAGGTTGTTCGATGCTCACGATTGCACGGGCATGGCCCATGGATACTTGCTGATCGCGCAACGCAATTTGAATCTCCGGTGGCAACTTCAGGAGTCGCAAGTAATTGGTAACCGTCGAGCGGTTCTTGCCTACACGGTCGCCCAACTCTTCTTGTTTCAGGTTGCATTCCGAAATCAGGCGTTGGTAACTCAGGGCAATCTCAATCGGGTTGAGATTCTCGCGCTGGATGTTTTCGATCAATGCCATCTCCAGCATCTGCTGATCGTTGGCAGTTCGGATGTAGGCGGGAATCGCTTCGAGGCCGGCTAGTTTGGAGGCCTGGAATCTGCGTTCTCCGGAGATTAGCTGATACTGCTGCGGAGCCATTCTCCGCACGGTAATAGGTTGGATGATGCCATGAATGCGGATTGAATCTGCTAGTTCCTGAAGCGCTACCGGATCGAAGTGTTGGCGGGGTTGAAACGGGTTTACCTCAATTTCGCCTACCGGAATCTCGTTCAGGCTGGGATTATTGGAAGCACTAGCGGCCGCCGAAGCGAGATGGGCATCGGTTACTTCGGTTTCCAGTTTTTCGTCTTCGCTGTCGCTCAGCAACGCACTCAGCCCGCGACCTAGCCCTTTCTTCTTCATCATTTTCCTTTGCTGGTTTTAGATAGCACTTCGTGTGCCAGATTTAAATAACTGATGGCCCCTTTGCTCTCGGCATCGTGTACAATGGCGGGCAGCCCGAAACTGGGCGACTCCGACAACTTTACATTTCGGGGGATGATGGTGTGAAAGGCCATGCTCTTGAAGTGGGTGCGCACTTCTTCCACGACCTGATTGCTCAGCGAGGTGCGCGGATCGTAGAGCGTGAGTAAAATCCCCTCTATCTCTAACCGCGGATTCAGTCGTGTCTGGATAATTTTAATGGTGTTGAGCAACTTGCCCAACCCTTCCAACGCAAAATACTCGCATTGTACCGGAATGATTACCGAGTCGGCCGCAGTAAGCGAGTTAATCGTGATTAACCCCAAAGAAGGTGAGCAGTCGATGATGATGTAATCGTAATCGCCTTTGATTTTCTGCAGGGCATCGCGCATTTTTTCCTCGCGGTGTTCGATGCTCACCATCTCCACTTCGGCTCCCACCAAATCAATGTGCGAAGGAAGTACTTCCAAGTGGCTGAGGGCGTTCTTCACAATGGCATCTTTCGGGTGAATGCCTTCTACCATGCACTCGTAAATGCTTTTCTTCACATCCTTGGGATTGATACCAATCCCAGAGGTGGAATTGGCCTGCGGATCGGCATCAACCAACAAGCACTTCTTTTCGAGCACCGCCAGGCTGGCTGCCAGGTTAATGGCTGTAGTAGTTTTGCCGACACCGCCTTTTTGATTGGCTATTGCGATAATCTTACCCATGAAATCTGCGCTTAATTTTGAAAGCGGATTGCAAATATAGGGCGGAGCCCTACCCGTGGAACATGCGTGGAACGTTTGTTGAGAATCTGTTTACAACTCCATAACTACCTGATTTTGTTTATGATGCCGTTTCTGCTACCATGGGCGGTAGCACTCAGGCCAGCCAGCAAATTTGGTATTCAGCCACTTACCGTAATGCCGGTTGACAGGCAAATCCGACAATTCATTTGGTTCTATGCACGTTAGTCGACTCTCGCCCACCTCCGCGGGTTTCTCTTTTGCCAACGCCATTCCATTAATGTTCGTCAGGTAGTGCTTTAGTCGGTTTTCAATTTTTTTTGATGATCGAACAATGCTTGGGTTTAGGTGGATTTTGCCAGAAGCACTTTGCTGGTTTTGGTGGGATGCACAAGCCCAATGCAATGCACTACGCCCACAGGTAACGATTGATTTCAACACTGATCAGGACTGTGCTCCGGTAACGGTTACTCAATTTGAGATAATCTACTATTTCAACGTGGCACAAAATCCCAATAGCATTCAAATCCGCTATGTATGGAATGATCCGGCTAACACCGAGACAACCATTGGTATTGGCAACGGCTTGGTAGCGAGCCTTGGTAATACTGCGTTTACGGCCAATGCCAGTTTCACTTACTTCGACAATAATGGCGAGTGTTCCATCCGCCCCACTTCGTACGTATTGATCAACGGGGTTGTATGCCCCACCTCCGAGCAACGGCAGTCGGCTTTTTTCTGGGGCACAGATGTGCAGGCAAATGCGCAGGTGGAACTGGCGCCTAATTCGTGGGACGTTTGTTTTAATAATCCGGTTACCAATGCCACGTTTGCCGATGTCTCGGAGTTCAACTGCAACATCAACGTAGAGCCCGATAACCCCAACCGGTTTGCCCGACATGTGCAAATCGTGTACGGAACCAATCACAATCCAGCAGCCACTATTCGGAATTTGTCGCTCACGGATGGCGGCCCGCAGCCACTCACCAATGCGGCCGGAGCGCTGGCCATGCCACAAACGCGTGGCACGGCCGGACTGCCAGTAACGGGGGCTTACTTTGGCCCGCTGCAAACTATTCCCTTTCCTGCTGATGGGCCGGTATCTGTTAGTTTTCCCATGAACGCACCCGCCAACCCGCTCAATGTCGTGGGCAATCTTGCCATTCCTCCGTTGGTCGATTTCACTTACGACCCCGCTCAAGGATGCCTGCCGCTGAAAGTAACGTTTACGAATCGCACCCAATTTGCCGATCCGAATCGCTACCAATGGCAGTTTGGGGATGGTAAGACGTCTACCCAAATCAATCCGGTACACACCTACTTTGAACCCGGTACCTATACTGTTTCGCTAACCGCTTCGAATAGCACCGGTCAATCAGCTGCTGAAGTTAAACAACGGATTATTGTGGTAAACCCCTTACCCGAAGCTCGCTTTGATGTGCGGCCCAAGGTCGTGGAGGTACCAGATGGAATCTTGTATACCAGCAACCGCAGCTTCAACGCCACCCGCTACGAATGGGATTTTGGCGATGGCGAAAAATCCTTCTTACCCGAGCCGCTGCATCGCTATAAACAGGAGGGTGTGTACGACATTACGCTGATTGCGTTTAACCAATTCAACTGTTCGGATACGGCCCGCATGCCCGGAGCGGTTTCCGCCAAAAAAGGGGGTGAGCTACTGGTACCCAATGCTTTTTCGCCCAATGTGGCCGGGAGTTTTTCCGATGGCTCGCCCGGGAAGAACGATGTTTTTCTGCCCTTGATACGGGGCGTGCGGGACTTTGAAATGCTGATTTTTAATCGCTGGGGCGAACTGCTTTTTGTGAGTCGCGACACCCAAACGGGTTGGGATGGTTTCTACAAAGGCCGCCCTTGTGTGCAGGATGTGTACGTGTATCGCATCACGGCTACGTTTGAAGATGGCGAGAAGATTGTTCGGGTAGGCGATGTTAATCTGATCCGATGAGGAAGGGCGTGCAATTTTGGGTTGCCGTTTGGCTGGTCGGGAGTGTTGCTGCCGCTTCGGTGCATGCACAAGATCCGGAGTTCTCGCAATACTATGCCGCACCGTTGTACCTCAATCCGGGCTTTACGGGAACTTCACTCAAACACCGGTTCATTGTCAACTATCGTAACCAGTGGCCGAGCATTACCCGTGGATTCGAAACTTACGCCTTCAGTTACGACTACAACCTGATCAACTACAACAGCGGAGTCGGTTTTTTGGCCACGGTGGATAAGGCTGGTAGCGCCAACATGACCACCGCGAATCTGGGCTTTCTTTATTCGTACCGGCTGCGACTCACTCGCAAATGGGTGCTCTCATCCGGCTTACATTTTGGCTATACCTCGCGAAGAATTGACTTCGATCGGTTGCTGTTTGGCGATCAATTGCAATTTGATGTAGATGGCAATGCGCCTACCGATGACCCGATTGTAGGCAGCCTCGGCTCGGCCAACTACTTTGATGTTCGGGCCGGCACGGTGGCCTTTAATGATAAGGTATGGATAGGAGCTGCTTTCAGTCACCTGAACCGGCCCAACCAATCGCTGCTGAACGAGCAGGCGATTTTGCCAATCAAGTTCACTGCTCATGGTGGTGTGCGCATTCCACTTTCCTATGGTTATCGACAAGAAAACAAGGCGGTGCTATCGCCTTCGTTTGTGTATAAGAAGCAAGGTGTGTTTAGCCAGCTGGATATTGGTGCCCACTTTCTGTACGACCCGATCGTATTTGGCTTGTGGTACCGTGGCATCCCCATCCGGCAAAATGCCAAGGACAACATTAGCCAGGATGCCATCGTAGTGATTCTAGGTTTTCAGTTTGAGCAGTGGGAGGTGATGTACAGCTATGACTTCACGGTTTCCGAGCTGGGCCCTGCTTCGGGCGGTACCCACGAGATGGCACTGAAATACCGGTTTCCGTTGGCATCGCGTGTAGCGAAGAAAAAGCGCGAGAAATTTATTCCGTGTCCTTCTTTCATCCGCAAGAACGGCAGCTTTCTGAACTAAACTTAGTAGGCATCTTCGCTCTTGAGCTCTTGGTACATGCGGGGTCTTCGTTTCGAGACCCTGCAGATAGCTGGAAGGCTAGGGGCAACGCGGGGTCTTGGGGCAAAGACCCCGCTGGGACCGGTTCATCCGAAAGAATACCAGCTTGCTGAACTACGTTCAGTAAGCATCTTCGCTCTTGAGCTCGAACGGCTCAATGGCGGAATCGAACAGCTTTCCATTTTCGCATTTCAGCACGCGGGCCGGAAATTTGCGAATGAGTCCGTAGCTATGGGTGGCCATCAGAATGGCAGTGCCACTCTTGTTGATTTGTTGAAACACTTTCAGAATCCCAAACGACACTTCAGGATCAAGATTACCGGTAGGCTCATCCGCAATCAGGATCATCGGTTCATTCACCAACGCACGGGCGATCACCACCCGTTGTTGCTCACCACCTGAGAGCTGATGCGGCATTTTTTTCTCCACGGCCCCCAAACCCACTTGCATCAACACCTCTACCAAGCGCGACTTCATACGTGCCTTGTCTTTCCAGCCCGTAGCTTTCATCACAAACAACAAGTTCTCGCCCACCGTGCGATCGGCCAGCAGCTGAAAATCCTGAAAGATGATGCCAATCTTTCTACGCAACAT
>JBIIVI010000134.1:0-9343 GCA_044339555.1 Cyclobacteriaceae bacterium
GATTTGTGATGAAATTTATATCAACATCACGTACAACGGTGCGCGTGCCTATGCACTATCGGAAGTAATTGGTGATGTGCCCGGCATTGCGATGAAAGGCATCTCGAAGGAATTGCCTTGGCCGGGTGCCCGCTGTGGTTGGATGGAGTACTACAATCGGAAATCGGATGGAGACTTCGATCGCTTCTGCCAGGCGTTGGACAATGCCAAGATGATTGAAGTGTGCTCCACGAAGCTCCCGCAACTCGCCATTCCGCGCTTACTGGGAGACGCACGGTTTGCCGCCTATCGGGAAACGACCAACCGGAACATCGGTCGTAGAAGCAAACTCATCTCCGATATACTGGGCCAGGTACCCGCGCTCACGTTCAACGAAACATTTGGCGCTTTTTACAATACCATCATTTTCCGCTCTGGAAGTTTACACCCGGGTCAGTCAATGCACTTGGAGGACGCACGTGTACGGACTTTTGTGGAGAACTGGGTGCAAGGCGACATTCCGAACGACAAACGTTTCGTGTACTACCTGCTGGGTGCCAAACAAGTGTGCGTGGTTCCCATTTCTTCGTTTTGCTCGGAGTTACAAGGTTTTCGCGTCACACTTTTGGAAGAAAACGAAGATGTGCTTGTGAAGACCTTCGAGGCAATCCGTGATGGAATCACGGAATACCTGGCGTCACGATGATGCTTGAGGTTATGACACAGCCTTTAACCAATCTCTGCCACACTCCCATCTACAATTAACTCGCCTCGAAAGGCATTGATCACCCGGAAGTGAGAGAAACCCGACAAATCGTTTTTGTGAATCGGCAGGAGTTGTATCCGGCCTTGCTGCAGTAACACCTCACGCATCGTCCCACGCAACAAGGGCTGCACTGGTGTAAACCAAGTATTGCCTTGCAACAGGCAAATATTTCCATACGAAGTATCCCGCAGCCAGCCATTTTGGGTGATGAGCACGTCCGCGCAATCGCCACGTTGAGCGAAGAGCGCGTTTAACGCTTCGCGGTTTGCATATTTGAGATCATAAACTAAATCCGGGGCTTCGCAACAGCGCAGCGATGAAATGACTTTGGGGGTAAAGGCTTCTATTGTGACCAAAAAGTCGGAGGCGTTGTACAACACGCGGCATTTATAAAAACCATCACTCGGGATCACGATCGTTCGGATCACCTGAGCCAAATCAACTACAGCGCTACGTTTGAAAAGCTGTAACACCGAAAGCTCTAATCGTGCCTGGTGGGCTGCGAGATTTTGAGCGACTCCATCGCGCATGCAAATCGTTTCAAGCAATGGGTACATACACTTTATCGATCAGCTCCTGAAATTCCAACTCAACCCGACTCCCGAGGGTGATGCCGCCCCCACTTCGAAAAAAGAATTCATTATTTCTTTGTTCGATGAATCGGATCAACACACACGAATCAAGCGTGACGCCATCGTACCAGGCAGCGACTCCCGTATAAAACCCACGTGACTCGCCTTCCACCTCGCGGATGATCTGCCAGGTGCGTGCCCGTGGAGCGCCACAGACCGAACCGGCCGGCAGCAGCGAAAAGAATAATTCGCCAAGTGACTTTTGATAAGTTGGTAGCACCCGTCCGCGGATTTCCGAACTCAGTTGTATCAATCGATGCCGTTCGGTTTGTACGTAGGTAGGATAACGAAAGCGCACTACGTTCACGTCTTGCGCCACTTGTGATAAATCGTTGCGCAATAAATCTACCACGGTTACATGCTCAGCCAACTCTTTTTCGTTATCCAGTAGATTTTGCAACGCTTCGGGATCAGACGCATCGGCCGTTCCCTTCATGGGAAAGGTAGCAATTTCGCCATCGCGGATGCTCACAAAACTTTCCGGTGAAAAGCTAACCCACTCCCCGGGTACAAACACTTTGTAGGGAGCGACAGCGCGTGCATAAACATCGGGCAGTGACCAGGAAGTTTCAATCCGCGAACACGCAGTTAGATTCAACAGGTAGGTGTCTCCTTTTTGCAGAGCACGCCATACGTGCTGGAATTTTCGTTCGTAGTTTGCGTAATCCGGTGGAGAAAACGAAAACCGAAACGGAGGTGCCGCTGTTTGCGAAAAATCAGGACGTGTTGGAAAATGGAACCGGATACCAAGCGCTTCGGCTTCGCTCGGCTGGAACACGCGTGGGGTCTTCAGGTCAAAATCCACCAACAAAAAAAAAGGAAGTCGCTGCGCGGTCAATTCATTCACCCGCGCGATGGCTTCAACAACTGTCATAAAGGCCAAAGGTAGGGCATTGGTGCCGATCGTGCTCCAACATGCGTAAGTAAAGAAGGACAGCTGGTCGAGTTTTTTTTCGACCAAGCTGCCATTTCTAAAAAACTAGTTCTCGCCCTTGGAAACCCGAATGGTTTGACTGCGCAAACCAAGCAGGTAAGCACCCGGAATTGAAATCAAATAATCACCAAAACTTGTCGTAGTGCGAATAGTATAGTTCTGTGCACCCGCGGCCAGGTCTTTTGAATCCACTCGATTAAGCGGAATCAAGCCGCCCAGCAGGTACCACTGTTTTTTCTTGGCATCGTATTGGCCCACCGATTTACAATCGCCCCGACCGCCCGTGCCCACCGTATGCATGGTGGCCGCACAACTGCTCATCAGAAAAACAACACAGGCAAAAATGACAATGTTCTTTACGCTTTTCATTAATTCAAAAATTTAGAAAATTCCCTACTCGTTAGGCTTTTCGGAAACGCCCCGTTTTTAATTGGTAGCTGGACTCCAAAACTTGACGTTCAAACTGTTTTTTCTGACCGCCTAGCTGAGTCGAGAATAACTATTTAATCCTTACGCAAAAAATTTGTTTAACCCCTGTACTTAATCAACAGCTAAAAAACACAACGAGCAGAAAAATACCGATTAGCCTGATTAAAAAATCGCACCGGCAATGGTGCCCGTCATCATCGTTGCCAGCGAGGCGGCCAGCATTGCTTTCAGGCCGAGCTTTGACAAATCTCCCTGACGGCTGGGAGCCATTCCACCGATCCCGCCAATTTGAATCGCGATCGAACTAAAGTTAGCGAATCCACACAAGGCATAAGTGGCTATTCGTATCGATTTCTCGCTCAACACTCCGGCCGCCTTCATGTTGGCCAAATCCAAATACGCGACGAACTCGTTAATCACCATCTTCTGCCCCAGCAAACTCCCCACATAAATAGACTCCGACCAAGGCACACCGATACAAAACGCCAGCACGCGAAAAACTTGCCCCAGGATGTACTGTAAACTAAACCCGGAATATGCTCCAGAGGTGGTGGCCCGCACCCATTCATTTAGTCCCGTGTAAGCACCAATGAAATCCACCAGAATCCAGTTCAACGCATAGATAATGGCAATGAACGCCAGTAACATGGCTCCGATATTCAACGCCAGTTTCAGGCCATCGGCAGCACCGGTTGCCAGGGCATCTACCAGATTTACTCCGATTTGATCTTTGTTCACGCGCAACGATCGGTCAATCTTATCATGTTCGGTTTCAGGAAAAAAGATTTTCGACAGCACGATGGCCGCTGGTGCATTCATAATCGAAGCACTCAATAAATAAGTGGCAAACTTAGCTTGTTCAGCCGGGTCACCGCCGCCTAAGAATGAGACGTACGCACCCAACACACTACCAGCTATGGTGGCCATGCCGCCTACCATGAGGCAGTTCAATTCCGATTGGGTCATCTTTGGAATAAATGGTCGCACCAACAAAGGAGCCTCCGTCTGGCCCATGAAAATGTTGGCTGCAGCCGATAAGCTTTCAGATCCGGAAAGCCGCATGGTTCGTGCCATGATCCAGGCAAAACCCCATACAATTTTTTGCAGTACACCCAGGTAGTACAACCCGGTGGTAATTGCCGAAAAGAAAATCACTGTAGGCAAGGCCTGAAATGCAAACAAGAAGCCGAGGTTGTGTTTAACTTCCGGATTGCCCGCGCTGTTTTTGGCCAGGTCGCCATACAAGAACTCAGCACCTTTTTGCGCAAACCCCAGAAACGTAACAAACTTTTCGCTGATGTAAACAAATGCATGCTGCGCAAAGGTGACTTTGCCAATGATTAATCCAAATACAATTTGAATCGAGATTCCCACCGCCACCAGACGCCAATCAATGGCTTTGCGATTGCCAGACAGAAGTACGGCCAACGCAATGATGACTGTCAATCCTAAAAGCGCATGCAGATAATCCATCTATGAGTTAGTTGCGCTTGCCCAGTTCATCACGCAACTTAGCGGCCTTTTCGTAATCTTCTTTGTCGATGGCTTCTTTCAACAACTCATTTAGCTTTTCGGTCGAGAAGTTTTTGAGGTCGTCTGTGGTTTTCTTGACGGTTTCTTTTCGGGGCTTTTTTTCTTTCGGCTCTTTCTTCTCTTTTTCCTTTTCTTTCTCTTCTTCTTCCTCGTCCGTCAGCACAATGCCAGCTTCCGCCAGGATATTTTCATAAGTATAAATGGGGGCATCAAACCGAAGCCCAATAGCAATCGCATCGGAAGGACGCGAGTCCACATCAATCTTCTTAAGTCCATCGCTGCAAACCAGCTTGGCAAAAAACACCCCTTCTTTCAGATCGGAAATAATGATCTCCTCCACATGAAAGTGAAAGTTGCTCGCAAATGCCTTGAAGAGATCATGGGTCATCGGCCGGTTGGGGATAATCTTTTCAATTTCGATGGCAATGGCTTGTGCCTCGAACATCCCGATTATGATGGGCAGCCGGCGATTGCCTTCCGTTTCGCCCAGTACCAACGCGAAGGAACCCGTTTGCGACTGACTGGAGGAAAGCCCTAGTATTTCGAGTTTAATTTTCTTCAATGCCTGCTATTCTTAAATCAAATTAGAAAATATTTGAATATGGGGTTCGTTCGCTCCCGGAATTATTTGGCGGCTTGAAACGCCTCTGTGAGTTTCGGCAAAACGTCAAACGCATCGCCCACGATTCCATAATCGGCTGCCTTAAAGAAAGGTGCCTCGGGGTCTTTATTGATCACTACAATACATTTGGATGAATTTACTCCCGCCAGGTGCTGAATGGCTCCGGAGATTCCCACGGCCACATAGAGTTGAGGCGCTACTTTCACACCTGTTTGCCCAACGTGCTCGTGGTGCGGACGCCAATGCATGTCGCTCACGGGTTTGCTACAGCCGGTCGCAGCACCCAACGTTTTGGCCAGGTTTTCAATCAAACCCCAGTGCTCCGGTCCTTTTAGACCGCGGCCGCCGGAAACCACAATCTCGGCTTCGGGTAAGAGAATATCCCCCGTGGCTTTGTCCACCGAAGTTACCTTCACATTAAAATCTGCATCAGCGAGCGTTGGGTTGAACGGAGTAACCGAAACAGCGGCCCCAATTTCTTTTGCTTCCGCTGCATTCTTACGCAGGGTTAATACCTTCTTTGCATTTTTCAAGTCCATGTTGGCAAATGCTTTACCGGTGTAAATGCTTCGCTTGACTACAAACCCATTCTGAACGTGCGGTAGCTCCACCACGTTGGAAGCCAGGCTTGCCTGAAAACGAATGGCAATCTTCGCTGCTACCGGTGATCCAAGCGAGGAATTCGCCAGCACCAACACATCGGTATTTTCGGCCTTCATCGCCTGATCAATTACTGTAGTATAACTCTGTACCAGCGGTTCATTTAGTCGCGCATCACCCGCATGGAGTACTTTGTTCGCTCCATACTTACCTAAGTCCGCCAACGACTGGCCATCTGCCTCGCCCATCGCCAACGCGGTAACAGTTCCACCCATGCCATGCGCATAGGCAACCGCTTCCAGCGAGGTTTTCTTCACTTTCCCTTCGGCCGTCTCTACAAACACCAAACTATTCATATCTCAATCTTTTTATTCCTGTTAAATCACTTTTGCTTCGGTCTTTAAACGCTGTACCAGTTCCGCCACATTATCAGCCGAAATCATTTTCACGGCTCCTTTGGCAGGCGGTAACTCAAACTTCTGTAACTGTACCCGGCTTTCCACGGCCACAGGCTCCACCACTTTCAGTGGTTTCGTGCGGGCGCTCATAATTCCCCGCATATTTGGAATCTTCCACTCGGCAATGGGCTCCTGGCATCCTGCCACCAGTGGTAAGGAAGCTTGTAACGATTCCTTGCCGCCTTCAATTTCGCGCGTCATCTTCGCGGTGGTACCCTCGATCTCCAAACTCATCACCGGCGAAAAGGAAGGTATGCCCAACAGTTCGCCTACCATCGCATGAACCGCGCCACTGTTGTAATCAATGCTTTCGCGGCCCATCAGTACCAGATCGTATCCTTGGGCGTGCGCAGCAATTTGAGTGGCGACAAAAAATGAATCGATCGGCTCCGCGTTAACGCGAATGGCATCATCTGCACCGATGGCTAACGCTTTGCGGATGGTAGGTTCTGTATCTGCCAAACCGACATTGAGCACAGTAATCGATCCGCCGGATGATTCTTTCAACTCCACCGCACGGGCCAAAGCATAGTCATCGTAAGGCCCGATGATGAACTGCACGCCATTTGTATCAAAGCGAGTACCGTTCTCGATGAAATTAATTTTTGAGGTGGTGTCTGGGACGTGTGATATACAAACCAATATCTTCATAATCAGCGCTTTACAAATTTTTTATTCAAAACGCCACAAGATAGCAAAACAGTTGGTTGCAACGCGGCTAATTTTGGTCTATTCCGTTCGAAAAAATTGGTTTGTTAAACGTGATCTGATATGTCGCCTCGCATCCAACAACTTCAGGCATTTCTTCGTGAAGATCCTCATGATCCATTTCTTTGGTACTCGCTCGCGTTGGAGTATGTGGTGGAACAACCGCTGGAAGCAGATCGGATGTTTAGCGAGCTCTTAAATAAATTCCCAAACTACCTGCCCACCTATTACCAGGCAGCGTTGCTCAAAATTCATTATGCGGATCTACCGCGCGCACACGAGATTTTAAGACAAGGTATTTTGCTTGCTGTTCGGCAAGGCAGTCACAAGACAGCGAATGAGCTGCGGAACTTGGCAGAAGGAATCGAAGACGAATAGTTTCGCTAGACCTGAAAAACGATTTTGCCGACTTTATTTGGTTTCGTGATGTCGGGGAAGGATTCGGCAATCTTGGCAAACGGCCGGATACTGTCAATCATCGGTTTGATTTGAGAGCCACTTACAAATGCAAGCATCTCGTTAAACTCATGGTCGTTACCCATGGTGGTGCCTGATAGCGAAAGTTGATTCCAAAACATTCGATACAAGTCAAGTTTGGATGGCAGCCCAGTGGTTGCGCCGTAGAAAACCACCTTTCCATTCGGTCGCAGTACTTTGATGAAGTTGTTGATTTGATCGCCCCCGGCACTATCGATCACTAAATTGAACCCGCCTTTGGTCTTCCAAAGATCGCTGTAGCTCGTTTCGCGTTTGTAGTTGTAGGCGCCTTTCGCACCCAGCTTCAAAGCCTTTTCTACTTTCTCATCGCTGCCGGAGGTAACATATACGTTAGCGCCCACGGCCTGAGCAAACAGGAATGCAAACTGCGCTACTCCCCCGCCAAAGCCGGAGATTAGCACATTATGGCCGGGTTTGAGTCCACCGCGCTTAAACAACGCGCGAAAGGCAGTAAGACCGCCCAACGGCAACGCGGCCGCCTGCAAGAAATCCAAGTGCCGCGGTTTGCGCTGTAACCGGTCAATGCCAACCACGACATACTCGGCAAAGGTTCCATCTACGGGCATTCCCAGAATCGTGTACTTACCAGATTGTACTTCGGGATCGGTGCCCCAGTCGATGTTGGGATTGATTACAACCTCCTGGCCAATCCAAGGTTCATCTGCCTCATCGTGTACGGATTCTACTACGCCTGCTCCATCCGACCCCATCGTGACGCCCAGCTTGATGTTGGGATACTTTCCCTCGCGAATCCATTCGTCTCTACGATTCAACGCTACGGCTTTCATGCGGATCAGCGCCTTACCGGGAGCGAGTGCCGGGGTGGCACGTTCAATTAACTCCACCTGATTGAGTGCAGTGAGTACAAGTGCTTTCATAGGGCTACATTGTTTTTCCCGACACTGCCCAAGCAGCGCCCGGTTTTACTTCACAAAGTACAGGTTGAGTTTGAATTTTGAAACACCACTCACCGGAAAGTAACCCCGTTAAAATGGCGTGTCGTCATCGGCTGTTGGCCGGCCGGCCGGTGGCGAGTCGCGGAACGTATTCACCCGGCTCTCGCGCGTGATGCTGCTGAGGGGCGTAAGTCCTTCCGGCGCATCGTAGTCGGCAAACTTGGTGTACTTGCCCAGGAATTTCAGTTTCACATTCTCCAGGCTGCCGTTTCGGTGTTTGGCGATGATCACTTCGGCCATGCCTTGGGTAGGAAGCCCTTCTTCGTCCACGGTGATTTTGTAGTACTCCGGACGATAGAGGAACATCACGATGTCGGCATCCTGCTCGATGGATCCCGATTCGCGCAAGTCCGACAGCTGCGGACGCTTGTCGCCTCCCCGCGTTTCCACCCCGCGACTTAATTGCGAGAGGGCGATAACGGGCACATTCAATTCCTTGGCGATGCCTTTGAGTGCGCGGGAAATCGAAGCGATTTCCTGTTCGCGGTTGCCGGCTGCCTCGCCCTTCATGAGCTGCAGGTAGTCGATCACAATCAATTGCACGTTGTGTTCCGCCTTGAGCCTGCGACACTTCGCGCGGAGTTCCAAAATCGACAACGCAGGGGTATCATCAATGAAAATCGGTGCGCTCGAAAGTCGGTTGGTTTTGTGTACCAACTGTTGCCACTCAAACTCCGCCAGATTTCCTTTTTTGATTTTTTCGGATTCCAACTCGGCTTCCGCGGAAATCAAGCGATTCACTAACTGTAGGGACGCCATCTCTAAGGAGAAGATCGCCACTGGATAGTTGAAGTCCACCGCAGCATTTCGAAGGGCGGAAACAATAAACGCAGTTTTTCCCATCCCGGGCCTGGCTGCGATGATAACCAAATCCGACTTCTGCCATCCGGAGGTGACCCGATCCAGGCGCGAAAATCCACTTGGAATTCCGGTCAGTCCATCTTTATGATTTTTCTTTTCCTGCAACTCCTTAATGGCCTGAAACATCAACGACTTCATCGTGTCGTAATTCTTCCGCAGGTTGGTATCAGAAATCTGAAAGATGTTCTGCTCGGTTTTGTCGAGCAGTTCAAACACATCCGTGGTGTCCTCGTAGGCATCATGATGGATTTGTGAGGCGATTTGAATTAAATCGCGTTTGATGGCCATTTCAATGACGATGCGCGCGTGATACTCCACATTGGCGGCCGAACTAACCTTGCTTGTTAACTCGGCGATGTAGTAGGCA
>JBIIVI010000135.1:0-9329 GCA_044339555.1 Cyclobacteriaceae bacterium
GAACGGACTGACCGGAGTTGAGATAGAACCATTACGCGGAACGAAATACGAGAAAGATAAACCAAAATCTTGTGCATACACGGCTCCAGCTAACCAGCAGCAAAGAAATCCAATCCCAAGTTTTTTCACCCTGTTTTTGTTGCAAGATAGTAGTCGTCCGCGCCAAGTCGAAATTTTCAAAAGAACCAGCTATCGGTCTGCGAGAAGTTTTTACATTTATAGCGAATCAAAAAAATAGAAAATGAGAGCGTATATAGTAGTTTTTGTTATCGCGTTTTTGGGGATCGGTTGTAACAAAAAACAAACAGCGGATACAGTTTTTGTTGGGGGCACCATCTATACCGTTGAAGATGCGCAACCGGTTGTGGAGGCCGTAGCGGTGAAAGGCAACAAAATTGTGGCAGCAGGTACACGCACCGAAATTGAAGCTTGGAAAGATGCCGAAACAAAAGTCATCGACTTAAATGGAAAAACGTTGATGCCCGGCTTTATTGAGGGGCACGGGCACATCATGGGCCTTGGATACAATGAATTGAATCTGGACTTGCTTTCCGTAACCAGCTATAACGAAGTAATTGCGAAAGTAGAGGAGGCCGTTGCCAAAGCCAAGCCGGGCCAGTGGATTTTGGGGCGTGGGTGGCATCAGGACAAGTGGGATAGCAAACCCGCGAAGATGTACAAAGGCTTTCCCACCCACCACGAACTCAGCAAAGTTTCGCCTAACAACCCAGTGTTCTTACGCCACGCCAGTGGGCACGCTGGTTTAGCAAATGCCAAAGCCATGCAAATGGCGGGTGTCAATCAATTGTCAAAAGAACAAATGAGCGAAGTGAGCAGCGATGGTGGCGAGATTATCAAAGACGAGCTCGGAAATCCCACCGGCATTTTCAACGAGCGGGCGATGACCGTGATTGCCGAAAACATTCCGGAAGCCACGGCCGAGAGCGATGCTCAGGCCCTGCAACTGGCCATGGAAGCGTGTGCCCGCCATGGTATTACAGGTTTTCACGATGCCGGTGCTTCGCGCGAAAACATCGAATTGTTTTATCAATTCAAGAAAGAAGACAAGTTAAAAACCCGGCTTTACGTGATGCTCACTGGCTTCGATCGTCCGATGGTATACGAATGGTTTAAGAAAGGCCCGGATATCGACAGCACTCATTTTCTCACAATTCGGTCCGTCAAGTTGAACTGCGATGGGGCTCTTGGCTCCCGCGGGGCCTGGTTGTTGGAACCCTACACCGACCGACCCGATTTCTATGGCATGGCTACCTATCCCATGGACACCGTACTAAAGATTTCACGGCTCGGTTTGCAAGCGGGTTTTCAGGTGTGCTCGCATGCAATTGGGGATCGGGCTAATCAAGAGATTCTAAACCGATATGAAATGGCTTTCGGGGAGTTTCCGCAGCTAAAGGATCATCGCTTTCGGATTGAACATGCGCAGCATCTTCACCCGTCGGACATCCCGCGGTTTGCCAGCTTGGGTGTCATTCCCGCCATGCAAGCCAATCACCTCAGCAGCGATCGGCCTTGGGCGATTGAACGATTAGGTGAGAAGCGTATTAAAGAAGGTGCTTATATGTGGCAGTCTTTGCTCAAGTCTGGCGCTCGCATTGTAAATGGAACCGATGTGCCCGTAGAACCGATCAATCCATTGGCGAGCTTTTATGCTTCGGTTACCCGGAAAACATTAAAAGGCCAACCAGAAGGTGGGTACGAGCCGGAAGAAAAAATGACCCGTGCCCAGGCGCTTCGGTCGTATACGCTGGACGCAGCTTATGGCGCGTTTGAAGAGAACATTAAAGGATCGATCAAACCCGGGAAGTTGGCCGACTTTGTTGTTTTTGATCAGGATATCATGGTGGTAGACGAAAGTAAGATTCTGGAGACCCAAGTGCTGATGACGATTTTAGGTGGGCAGGTGGTGTATGAGCGAAAATAACGTGGAGGATTAGGCGCTAAAACCAAGGAGCCTTTCGCCAACGGCGAAAGGCTCCTTAGTTAAATATTCGAGTAAGTTTCTTATTTCAAAAACTTGTGCGCACGTTCGAAAACTAGTTTGCGATCGGCCGTAATGGTAGGGTCGCTGTAAATGCGCGAAGATAACTCCGCCACTACACCCTTTTTATACCCCAATTTTTCGGCAATTTCTTCGCAAAAATGGATCTCGCTGCGGAATACCTGACCATCACTCTTCATGATTTGAATCAAATGGTAGAGATTTTCAAATTTTTGGTCTTCGGTAAACCGATTTAAATCGCCAATGGGTTGCGGGCGCTTCATCATCTCTTCGATATCCGCATCGGAGACTCCATTTGCTTTGCCAATCAATCGAATCACCTTGGCTTCTTTATCAGCCACTTTGCTGTCGCTTGCCGCCAAATTGATGAGTACATTCAGAGTTTCTTTAATCATGATCGTTAAAAATTTGCACGAAATAACACTTTCGCGTTGGTGAAATTAATAGAAAAAACCTGATTTTCTTACACTTTTGCAAAAAATCAGCAGTTTGCATTCATGGATGCAACGGTTAGCTAACAATCTGGTCTTTAGTCAAAATTTAATGTTGATTATGAAAAAATGTGGGCTTTTAATTCTTGCGTATGTACTTGCATTGGTCGGGTATGCACAGTTAACCGAAACGCGTTCGGTACCATCTTTTAAAGGCATCAAATCAGGCGAGGCGATTGATGTGTACTTAAAAAAAGGTGATAAAGAAGGACTGCGTGTTGAAATGTCGGGGGGAAATCTTAAGGATGTGCTAACGGAAGTAGCAGGCACTACGTTACGAATTGAAATGCGCAGCGGGTCGTATAAAAACCGGGCGGTGAAGGTGTATGTTACCTACGTGAATCTGGAAAAACTGTCGGCCAGTTCAGCATCCAACATGTTTTCGGAAGGGCCCATCAAAACCCCTACCATGGAAATTAATGCATCCAGCGCGGCCAATATTGAAATCAGTCTCCAGTCAAACCGGGTGTCGGTAGACGTGTCCAGCGCGGCTGAAGTGATGGTAGATGGTACAACCCAGTCGTTTCAGGCCGATGCAAGTAGTGCTGGTTCGATTGATGCGTACGATTTATTAGCCGACGATGTCAGTGCTTCTGCGTCCAGCGCGGGCAGTATCAAAACCACAGCAAATAAACAGATCAATGCGGAGGCGAGTAGTGGTGGCAGCATTCGCTACCGTGGCAACCCCACCAAAACCAATACTTCTTCCAGCAGCGGGGGATCAGTAAAAAAGAGTATCTGAATTAGATTTGACGAAAGCCCGGTGAAAGCCGGGTTTTTTGTTTGCGATTGCGTTCTTCTGTTTGATAACGCTCGAAGTTCACAAGCGCCATGTGGAAGTGTTGGTAGAATCTTGGATCGGCCTTAGGTAGCTGGCCCCACACTTTTTGTTTCAAAAGAAAATTGATCATGATCGTGATCGTTTTTCTCGTTAGACGTAATTCAACACGTTTTAGTTGGTTGATCGGTAAAAAAAATCTTTAGCTGGTATGATCATAAACAATCACCCAGTGATTGTTTATCTTTTGAAACAAAAGAGTAAACAATCCTGTGGGCGTATCTGCACTCCGTACCAATGTGTACCTTCCGGTAACCACTGCTAATTGGTGGGACATAGGTGTAACTGAGATGATGGTGAAGGTGAGTTGTCCCATCGCATTTGGATCCGGATAGCTTTGTCGATAACGGTTGAGTGTGGCTTGCCACCCGGTTGTGATCTTTGAACCCACGAACTTCAGCGAATCTGATTTCCAATAGCCTTTCATAAAGCCCGTCAGGTCGAAAGCATTCCAGGCCGCTTGTTGTTCGGCCAGCACTTGGCGGATGGCACGGTCGTCAGATTCAGAAAAAGCTGTCGGGGCGCGGTGTTGGCATGCTGTGGCAATCAGCAAAGCAGCCATCAAGGTCGCCGGTCTTCTCATGATTGGATGGGTTTTCGTACTGTAGTCATTCAACATACCGTGCGTATGCGTTAGACGGCCGTTTACAACTTCATAATTTCCTACAATTTATTAATTCCATCTCCCTATTTTGCAAAGCGTATAAAATCCATGAAGAAGATTTCGTTTGTTGACCACGTGCTGCCCCACCTCGTGGCAGTGGTGGTGTTTTTTCTAACCACACTTTTTTTCTTTCATCCCATCTTTTTTGAAAACAAAGCGCTGAGTCAGCACGACATTCAGCAGTTTTTAGGCGCTAGCAAAGAACTTCGGGATTTCCGCGAAGCTACCGGCCAGGAAGGGCTTTGGGCCAATTCCATGTTCAGCGGCATGCCGGCTTATCTGGTTAATCTCGATTGGAGCGATGGAGCGATCGTTTCCATGAAGCGAGTAATGACGCTGTTCCTCCCGCATCCGGTAGCGAACATATTTCTGGCGTTTCTTTCGTACTACATTCTATTATTGACGTTTCGTATCCGGCCAGGGCTGGCGATCGCGGGTGGCCTCGCTTTCGGTCTTTCTTCGTTTATGATTATCGGTTTGGTGGCCGGCCATAATGCCCGAATTGGGGCAATTGCCTTTATGCCGTTAGCGATGGCCGGCATCCATTTGGTGTTTTCAGGTAAGCGATGGTTGGGGGCGGGTGTTACCGCCTTAGGTATGGCCCTCCATCTGCGCGAGAATCACCTTCAAATGACGTACTATTTGCTGCTGATCGTATTGGTGTACGGCTTGGTTCAATTGGTGTATGCGTTCCGCGAAAAACGCGTGCTGGAGGTTTTCATTAACGTTGGCTGGTTACTTCCGGCCGTGTTGCTGGCGGCGGCAACTTTTTTGGGCCCGTTTTGGGCAATTACGGAGTATACGCGCTATTCGATTCGTGGCCCTTCGGAGATCAGCCAGTCCACCGGTGGCGAGGCCAACGGATTGAGCAAGACGTACGCGTTTGAATACAGCAATGGGTTGAGCGAACCATTCACTTTATTGGTTCCCAATTTTTTGGGTGGTGCCACTTCGGACTACCTCGTGCGAAACGAAGGCAGCGAAACGTACCGGGCACTGACCACTACCCGCGATGAACAAATGGCTAACCAACTGGCGGCCTACTCGTCCGCATATTGGGGGCCTCAATCAAACACAGCACCGTACTACGCTGGTGCAGTGATGGTGATGCTTTTTGTGGTAGGACTTGTTTACGCGCCGCGCTCGTACGTGTATTGGCTAGCACCGTTAAGCATGTTTAGTATCCTGATGAGTTGGGGCGACAGTCTGCCGAGTTTCAACTACTTTCTTTTCGATTATTTGCCTGGATATAATAAGTTCAGGTCGGTCACTTTTGCGTTAACGATTATTCTATTTTGTATCCCCTTGTTGGGTCTGCTCGGCTTAGAAGAAATGTTAAAGCAGCCCGTGTCCGACAAAAACCGTACGAAAACACTGGTGGCATTATTCACCGTGCCGGCCTTGTGTTTGATTTTTGCCGTAATGGGCAATCTGGGCTCGTACCTGCGGGCCGAAGAGACGCAATTGCCAGCTTGGTTTTGGCAGGCACTCAAAAAAGATCGCGTAGCACTTTTGCAAGCAGACGCCTGGCGCTCGTTTTGGTTTTCGCTGTTGGCGATCGGTGCGGTGCTGGCGGTGTGGCAACGATGGATCAAAGCCACTTGGGTGTTACCGGTGGCGCTGGTGGCATTGGTAGCACTTGATTTGGCGCTGGTGAACCGGCGGTATCTAACCTCTGAAGCCTATCAACGCAAAAGTAGCCAGCGCCAAATGGAAGACTCCGAGGCAGACAAAGAAGTACTTCAAGACAAAGACTACTATCGCGTTTTCAATTTGCAAGACCCGTTTAATGAAGCGCGTACTTCCTACTTTCATCATTCGTTGGGCGGCTACCACGGTGCCAAGTTGAGGCGTTACAATGAGTTGATCGACTCCGCCATCAACAAAGAGTACGGTCGTTTTATCGCCAATGCCCGACAAGGAAGTTTCGAGTTAGCAGATTATCCAGTTTTGAACATGCTCAATGCGCGCTACCTGGTTTTTGGACCCGCTGCCGACAACGTGATTGAAAACCCGAACACGAATGGCAATGCCTGGTTTGTGAAAAACGTAATGCCGGTGCAAACCCCAGCCGAGGAGTTGGCGCAGGTAACCAAAATTGACACAAAGGAAACCGCGGTGGTAGATGAATCAAAATTCAAGTTGCCAAGTCAAGATTTTCAAGTAGATAGCACTGCCGTCATTCGCTTGATGGAATACCAACCGAATAAGTTGGTCTACGAGTCCGTTAACGGACAACCCGGGCTGGCCGTGTTTTCGGAAATCTACTATCCGAAGGGTTGGCGAGCATCAGTGGATGGTGAACCGGTTTCATTAATCCGTGTCAACTACGTCTTGCGCGCACTATCGTTGCCGGCTGGTACCCATCGGGTGGAGATGGTTTTTGATCCTGCACCCTATCGCATCGGAAACCCGATTTCGGCGGCTGCCGGGTGGCTGGTGTTGGCAGTGGTGGCCGCAGCAGTAGGTGTTAGCATCCGCAAAGAAATTGCCTGATGCTGGCGGAGCGGGTAGCCCAGCGGTTTCGCGAACAGTTTCAGCAAGAACCGGTACTGGTGCGGGCACCAGGTCGCATCAACCTCATTGGCGAACACACGGATTATAACGAGGGCTGGGTAATGCCGGCCGCCATCGACAAGGAATTCGTTTTTGCGTTGGCGCCAAACAATACCGGTGTTACACAGGCCATCGCGTACGACAAAAACGAAACAAGGACATTTAGTTTTAGTGAAATCGCGCCCGGCCATGGTTGGATCCATTACCTGATGGGTGTACAACACGGGTTCCGCCAAATTGGAATTCCGTTTCAAGGAATGAACGTGGTGTTCGGTGGCACGATCCCCGATGGGGCAGGCTTGTCTTCGTCTGCGGCCCTTTGTTGTGGATTTGGTTTTGCCATCAGCGAAGCACTTCAGTTACATATCGCCGGGCTTGGGCTTGCAAAGATCGCCCAATATGCCGAACATCAGTTTGCCGGTGTGATGTGCGGGCTCATGGATCAGTACGCGAGTCTGCACGGCAAGGCGGGTCACGCCTTGAAGTTGGATTGTCGGACACTCACACACGAATATGTGCCGTGGCAGCCCGAGGGTTTACAATTGGTATTGGTTGACACAAAAGTGAAGCACGCACTGGCAGCCACGGCCTATAACGATCGAAGGGCAGCCTGCGAGCAGGCGGTTCGTGCTTTGCGAGCCTTCTATCCACAGGTGGAATCACTTCGTGATGTAACGGAGGTCATGCTAATGCAAAGGCAGGACGAACTAGGGGCGGATGTATTTGTGAAAGCGCGTTTCGTGGTGCAGGAGAACAAACGGCTGCAAGCAGCGGCTCAATGCCTGCAGGAATCGGATTATATCGGATTTGGCAAACTGCTGAATCAAGCTCATTGGGCCTTGAGCCAGGGGTATGAAGTAAGCTGCGAGGAGTTGGATTTTTTAGTGAAGCTCGCGGAGGAAGAACGCGGAGTGGTGGGGGCTCGCATGGTGGGCGGTGGTTTTGGTGGGTGCACGTTAAACCTGATCCACAGCGACCGGGTAGATTATTTTCGCGGCTGGGTTTTCGAAAAATACCTTGCGCAATTCGAAAAAGAACCTGATTTTTATTTAGTTAACCTGACAGACGGTGTGAGCCGGCTGGCAATACCTTAAACCTAAACACCTCATGGGATTAAACTACATCGATTACCTCGTATTTGGCTCGTACTGCGTATTGATCCTGGGCATTGGCCTGTGGGTGTCGCGCGATAAAGATGGCAAGCAAAAAAATGCGGAAGACTACTTCCTCGCCAGCAAGTCCCTGCCGTGGTGGGCCATTGGGGCGTCACTCATTGCCGCTAACATTTCGGCCGAGCAGTTTATTGGCATGTCGGGATCTGGATTTGCCATCGGTTTGGCGATTGCCAGTTATGAGTGGATGGCGGCGGTTACCTTGTTGCTGGTCGGGAAATTCTTTTTACCCGTTTTCATCAACAAAGGTATTTATACCATTCCCGAGTTTGTCGAGAAACGCTTTAGCACCAATCTGAAGACCATTTTGGCCATCTTCTGGATTGCGCTTTTTGTTTTCGTGAATCTTACCACCGTCCTGTACCTCGGTGCCCGCGCCATGGACACCGTCATCGGAACGGGAGATGGCAGTTTAATGATGGTGAGCATTTTAGGATTGGGATTGTTTGCAGCCGCGTACTCCCTGTGGGGCGGTCTTTCCGCAGTAG
Organism: Cyclobacteriaceae bacterium; assembly: GCA_044339555.1. Classification (GTDB taxonomy): domain Bacteria; phylum Bacteroidota; class Bacteroidia; order Cytophagales; family Cyclobacteriaceae; genus ELB16-189. The sequence continues at coordinate 8,233 of JBIIVI010000135.1, forward strand.
CTTGGACAGATGTGGTGCAGGTAGTGTTGTTGGTAGTAGGCGGACTTGTTACCACGTTTATTGCGTTGGAACAAGTCTCTCCCACCGGTAAAATCATCGATGGATTAATGCATGTTATTAATACCGTGCCCGGCAAATTTTCGATGATTGTTTCTAAGGGTGAAATCATTACACCGGATGGCCGTGACGCGTGGTGGGATTTACCCGGACTTTCGGTTTTGTTTGGCGGGATGTGGGTAGCAAACGTGTACTACTGGGGATTCAATCAGTACATCATCCAACGCACGTTGGCCGCCAAGAGCTTGGCGGAGTCGCAAAAAGGAATTGTGCTAGCGGCTGCCCTGAAAATGATTATTCCACTGATCGTGGTAATTCCGGGGATCATCGCTTATGTGATGAACGCGGATGCGAGCGGCCAACTGACGCAGCAAACGCTGGATCCCAGCTTCGTAAACGCAGACGGCAAGGTCATCAACGATAACGCATTCCCGTGGCTCATTCGCACATTTATTCCCGCTGGTTTGAAAGGGTTGGTAATGGCTGCATTGGCCGCGGCCATTGTTTCTTCGCTGGCTTCCATGTTGAATTCGACCTCTACCATTTTTACAATGGATATTTATCGCCCTTACATCAACAAACAAGCTACCGATAAGCAAACCGTTACCGTGGGCCGGCTCAGTGGTGCGGTAGCACTCGTTATTGCCATGATCATTGCGCCCGCCCTGGGTAACCTGGGTCAGGCGTTTCAGTTTATTCAAGAGTACACGGGCGTGGTGAGCCCCGGCATTCTGGCGGTATTCATCCTCGGCTTGTTCTGGAAACGTGCTACCAATAACGCGGCCATTTGGGGCGTGATTGCCTCCATCCCCATCGCCATGTATTTTAAAGTTGCCCCGAACGGGTGGTCAGACGCAGCGATTTTTGTACACATCCCATTCCTGGATCAGATGTTTTACACCGCGCTCTTGTCCATGGCGATTATTGTTGGCATCAGTCATCTGGAAGGTAAAGGCAAAGTGGATGCGAAAGGAATCAACCTCACCGCTCAGTTTTTCAAAACCGAGCCTTCGTTTAACATCGGAGCGATGGTGGTGTTG
>JBIIVI010000136.1:0-9327 GCA_044339555.1 Cyclobacteriaceae bacterium
TTTTCGAACAGCTACTAGCGTGAAGGATTGAGCGGGTTTGGCGGAGCCCCCTAGGCAGGTGCGGTGGGTGGCAACCCGCGAAAGCCTGACCACGCTAGGGAGAGTTGTCCTACACCTTGGAGGTGTAGGACAATTGGAGGGCGGGGCCGCGGGGCACGCCCAAAAAAAGTCTTTTGTTAGTGACCTCGCCCCCTACCGCCCTCCAAGGGCGAAGGGGAAAAATCAAATGCTCAAATAGATGTAACTTCCTGCACACAACGCGCGTCCAAGGGCCGTGATTTCAGAACAGCAGGAAAACCAATGGATCGACCGGGTGCTGGCGGGCGATACGCGCGCGTATGCCGAGCTGGTAGATGGCTTTAAAAGCTTTGCTTTTACCATTGCGTTAAAGGTTGTGGGCAACCGCGCAGATGCCGAAGAAGTGGCGCAAGATGGTTTCGTGAAAGCGTATCAGGCCCTGCGGCACTTTAACCGGCAGTCGCGGTTCAGCACGTGGCTGTACCGAATCGTATTTAACGCAGCTATCAGCCACAAAAGAAAAAACAAGCGCATCTTTCACGATATCGAAAAAGTGCGGGTGCCGGATGGGTTTTCGGTGGATGAACAGTTGCACGAATCGGACCAATCGGCTTTTATTCAACGCGCGCTGGACCAGTTGAACGAGGCCGACCGGTTGGCGGTGCAACTTTACTATATTAAAGAGTTCTCGATGGAAGAGGTAGCAAAACTAATGGGGCAGAACGAAAACACCGTGAAGGTGCGCATCCATCGGGCGCGGCACCGCATGGGCGAAGAACTAAAACGAATGTTAAAACAGGAAGCAGTAACGTTATGAGCATGGAGAAACGCGATTGGACGGACGCCATCCAGAAGTATCTGGACGGGGAGTTAGCGGCTGCGGAAAGCCGCACACTACTGGAAGAGGCTGAACGAAATCCATCTGTGGCGGAGCAGCTTCGGTTGGCGAAAGCAATACACCAGCATTTAGCACATAGTCGGTTGGAACATCCAACGAATTCATTCACGAATCAGGTACTGTCGCGGCTGGCGCAGATGCCGGCATCGGTGCGCACCTCGCCACGCAACGGGCTGCTGTTGCTGATGGGAGTACTGGCGGCCTGCACAGTATTTATTTTGATTTTTGGCAGCAAACAGCTTACAATCGGCATGATTGAGTTGGACACCACAAAGATTCCATTGAAGCAACTGGCGCCCACCCTTTCGCTGGATTTAAAATGGATCATTAACACCCTGATTCTGGTGAACCTTGCGTTGGGTTTTGTTTTGCTAGACCGCACCGTGTTGCGGCCTTATTTTGAGCGGCGCGGGCAACTGCCTATCTAGCGCGCTGCCGTTGTGAACCACCTGATTACTTCATTGGTGCACCGCTACGAAGCGCGCACGCGGCTATCGGCTGCCACCGTGGCATTGCTACAACAAGTTTCGCGCACGGTAACTCTGCTGAAGAACGACAAACTGATTGAAGCCGGAACGTACGCTCAATACGTCTATTTTCTGGTAAAGGGTACCATTCGGAGTTACTACCTGAAAGACGGAACTGAGGTAAACACCTGGTTTGCCTTTGATGGTGAGCTGGTGGGTTCGTTCGACACGTATTTGCTACAGCAGGCGGCGCCTGAAACTGTAGAAGCGCTTGAGCCGTGCGAGCTGTTGGCGCTGGACATCCAACTTCTGAAAAAGGAACTGCTGGTGAATCTGGAAGTGAGCAACCTGGTACGGGTAATGATTGAAGAGTATGCAGCCTTTTTGCAAGCACGCATCAACGCCCTTCAATTTCAAACAGCCGAACAACGCTACTCGTGGCTGTTACAGTATGAACCGGAAACCTTGCAACGCGTTTCACTCACCCACATCGCCTCTTACCTGGGGGTATCGCGCGAAACGCTAAGCCGCATGCGCGGCAAAAAGTAAAGCCGGTTTGTGACAAATATCAAAGGCGCTGTTGCAAGGGAGTTCTTCCTTTGCCAAAAATTCAGTTATGCACCGGAAGGATTTTCTTCGCTTGTCGGGTTGGGGCCTCGCGGCCGCACCACTGTTTTCGTTTTCAAAACTTGTCGCGCCCGAACCGGAATTGTACGATGTGGCGATCATCGGTGCGGGGCTAAGCGGACTCGCGGCCGCCCGACTCCTGACTAAATCCGGCAAACGCGTGATCGTGTTGGAGGCGCAAGATCGCGTGGGTGGCCGCACGTGGTCGCTCCCCATCGGCAATCACAGTTTTTTGGATGTAGGTGGACAATGGATTGGAAAAGGGCACAATAGGATGTATGCGCTGGCGGCTGAGGGCGGTATCAAAACTTTTCCCACGTTCACTACTGGCAAAAGCCTATTTCGCTATCAAGGCAAGAATAAACCCTATTCTGGTAGTACGCCACCTATTGGACTATGGCCGTTGCTCTCGGCTCAACGGATGATCAATAAGTTTGATCGATTGGCAGCTGCATTGAATTTGGAACAACCGTGGCTTTCTCAGGATGCGGCCGCGATGGAGCAAATTAGTTTGGGCGAATGGATTAGCGAGACCAATCAAAACGAAAAGGCTTGCATGTTGATGAAGCTAACTGCCGAGGGAGAATTGTGTATGCCCGTAGAAAATGTGTCGTTATTGCAAGCGGTGGCCGCGGCCCGCGCGACCGGCTCGTTGAAACAAGCAGAAAAAGTGGAAGGCGGTGCGCTGCAAGACCGGCTCTGTGGAGGTGCGCAGGGCGTCAGCGAGTTTATGTACAAGCAATTGAAAGATCAAGTACGGCTGAATAGTGCCGTAACATTTGTCCACCAGCCAAATAATCACGTAGAATTGGGTGGTAACAATTTTTCCGTGCGGGCGAAAAAACTCATCATCGCGGCACCGTTGGCTGTTTTGAAAAATATTTCCTTTACCCCGGAGCTACCTCCGGAAAAACAAATGCTGATCAACAGCATGACCATGGGCACCGTTATCAAGATCCATGTGGTGTACACAAATCCTTTCTGGCGTACTTCCGGATGGAACGGGAGCAGCACAACCCTGAATGAAAACATCGAGTTAACTGTTGATAACTCGGTGCCGGGAACTACGGAAGGAATTCTCACATCGTTAATCCATGCCCGCCGCGCGAAAGAGTTGTTAAGCTTATCGCGCGATGATCGAAAGAAAGCGGTGTTGGATGCTTATGTCAATCTATTCGGAGAAGCTGCGCGAACGCCCGTGCACTACCACGACTACTCTTTTTCCGAGAATCCGTGGATTGGCGGGGCGTACAGTGGCTTTTTTGCACCTGGTATCTTTGCGAAATACGGATCACACATCGCCAAACCAACGGGGCCCATACACTGGGCCGGCACTGAGACCTCGCTGTTGTTTAGAGGCTTCATGGAAGGTGCCGTACTGGCTGGCGAGCGGGCCGCGCGCGAGGTGCTCTAAACGGTTTCGGACGCGGATCGAATTGTGGGTCTACCGGCATCGAACATGCGTTTTGCGATTGTCCCATCACCGTTCGGCCCAGCCGGGAATGCTGAAGAAGCCGATAGATATTATCGATTACCTCTTGTAGCAGCACCACTACAATCGCCATGTTTCGGTTTCTCATCACGGAGTTTGTTGGTCAGATCTGGGCGGAATAAGCTCGGCCTCGAAATAAGCATAATGCGGGTGTTGAGGATCATCTACCACCGCGCAATAATAAATGCGTTTGTAGTAGGTGTGTACCAGAAGCGGTTGCGCAGGATGGGCACGAGCAAACACGCGCATCCCTACGGGGTAACAATTGTCGGTTGTGGTGGTGATCATTGTATTGCTTTTAGATTAACCGGCAAGTTCACGCGTTTGGTGCTGGTTCTTGTTACAAGAATGGCGCAAACATTTACATTCATCACTGAATTACCCTAGCAAGCCGAAAAAAAACCGAACAATTCCAGCGCAAATGAAAGTTAGCAATTGAACGGGTATTTGTGATGCTGGCACCAAAATAACTTACGCGAAACTTTGTTTCTTGAATTCGTTTCGATCGGCAGTCGCCACGTGATCGAAAAATCACGTGGTTGCCATCCTGGATTTGAGTAGCTTGGGATGATGAAGTTATACATCAAATACATGGTTAGCCTTCGCTGTAAGCTGATGGTAAAGGAAGAATTACGCAAGCTGGGGCTGGAAAATGCCGTGATTGACTTGGGTGTTGTGGAAATTCCGGGCGAAATCAGTAGTGCGTTACGGCAGCAGCTACGCGAAAACCTGTTAAAATCAGGGCTCGAGCTGTTGGATGACAACAAAAGTATTTTGATTGAGCGGGTCAAGAATGTAATTACCGAACTGATCCATTACTCCGATGAACTGCCCACGCAGAACTACTCCGCCTACATCAGCGAAAAGCTTAATTACGATTACACCTATCTCTCGAACATTTTTTCGGAAGTGAAAGGCATTACCATTCAGCAGTTTATCATTCTTAACAAGATTGAACGTGTTAAAGAACTGCTGTTGTACGATGAATTGAACCTGAGTGAGATTTCCTACAAACTGCACTACAGCAGTGTGGCCCATCTGTCGAATCAGTTTAAAAAAATAACCGGTCTAACACCTTCCTACTTCAAAAAAATGAAAAAGGCCCGAAAGGGTAATCTCGAAAACCTTTAGCAGCGGCAGGGCCAGGTGTGATTTCTGCAATTTTTGCACTTGCTTCTGTAACTCCTGCCGTGCTTGCGTAGCCCATCTTTGTAGTTGGCTGAAAACGCATTGTTTCAGCCTGTGCTTGCAAACCGCAACACGTTTCATTGCCGGGTTTTTTGTGCGCGTGCATGAACTGCTCGGTGGCGGCTGAATACAACAAACCCCTGCATGATCGCGATCGATAAAAAAGTGTTGATACTGACAAAAACAATGCATCCGTTTGAAGCATATGGTGTACTGAATCCCGCGGTGATTCAGGAAGGTGAACTTGTGCACGTGCTGTATCGCGCGGTGGCAAAAGGAAACCGCTCATCCATCGGGTACTGCCAACTTAATGGGCCGTTGGCAATTGAAAAAAGAAACCAAGAACCGTTGTTATCGCCCGCGACTGCCTATGAATCGCAGGGCATGGAAGACCCACGAACAGTAAAGATTGATGGTCTCTACTACCTCAGCTACTGTGCATATGATGGCCTGAATGCGTTGGGGGCTTTGGCAACTTCCACAGACTTAGTGCATTTTACCCGCCACGGAATAATTGTGCCGCAAATTGGTTTTGACGAGATGGAGGCATTAATCGGCTCTGGAAACGGCCGCAATGAGAAATACCGGAGGTATAACCATCACCATGAGTCGTTGACGAACACAGGAATAAAAAAACTGGTGTGGGACAAAAACGTGGTTCTCTTTCCGCGCAAGATCAACGGTCAGTTTTGGTTTCTGCACCGGATCAAGCCCGATATCCAAATTGCATCGGTCCATTCCTTCGATGAGCTTACCGCTGATTTCTGGCATTCCTACCTCAGCCACCTGGAGCAACATATTGCGCTTTCGCCAAAATACGCCCACGAGGTCAGTTACATCGGGGCGGGTTGTCCGCCCATCGAAACAGAACATGGATGGTTGCTGATCTACCACAGCGTGCACGATACGTTGGGCGGTTACGTTTACTCCGCATCCGCAGCATTACTGGATCTTCATCAGCCACAGATCGAACTGGCCAGACTGCCCTACCCACTCTTTGTTCCGGAACATGCGTGGGAACTGACGGGTGAAGTCAACAACGTGGTTTTCCCAACCGGCACGAGTCGTTTTGAGGACACACTGTATATCTACTACGGCGCGGCAGATGCACAGATTGCCTGCGCTTCGTTAAGCATCACCCACTTACTAACGGAACTACTGCGCTATCCGAAATCAGATCGCTCATGACGCATGCTGATATTCCTTCCACCAAACGAGTATCGGCTGCGGTCACAAATCTGGCATTCAAAAAAACGGTGCCAATCAACGCGCGGCCTCCTGTGCCACTCCGGCCCGAGGTACTGTTTATTAGTTCCTATCCGCCCCGCGAGTGCGGCCTTGCCACTTATACGCAAGATCTCGTTCGCTCAATCAGCGAAAAATTCAACACGTCTCTAGCCATCAGCATCTGTGCCTTAGAGAATGATAAAGTACACCGGTATCCCGCAGAAGTAAAATATACACTACAAACATCCCAACTGCCGGCCTACGAGGCGCTGGCGGTACAACTCAATCAAGACGAAAATCTCCTGCTCGTGATGCTCCAACATGAATTTGGACTCTATGGTGGCATGTACGGCCAGGATTTGCTTGCCCTGCTTCGTGCACTGAAGAAACCCGTTGTTACTACCTTCCACACCATTCTTCCGGCTCCGGACGCAGCCCGAAAAAAAATCGTTCAAGCTATCGCTGCACGGTCAGTTTCTGTAATCGTGATGACGCGAAACAGCGCAGGTATTCTGGCGAGCGAATACGGGGTGGCACCAAAAAAAATCCAGGTCATCGCACACGGAACACATTTATCATCTCCCGTTACACATACCGACAAAGCGGCCCGGCACCACCTCGGCAATCGAATGGTGCTAACCACATTTGGGCTGTTAAGCCCCGGTAAAAGCATTGAAACAGCGTTAGATGCCTTGCCAGCGATCATCGCCCGATTCCCGAATATCTTGTATCTCATCATTGGCAAAACACATCCGGGGGTTGTTGCCCACCAGGGAGAAACGTATCGGCAAATGTTGGAACAGAAAGTACTGACGCTGCACCTACAAGGCCATGTGCGTTTCATCAACAAGTATTTACCACTAAATGATTTGCTGGCTTACCTTCAGCGCACCGATGTTTACCTGTTCACGTCCAAAGACCCGCACCAGGCGGTGAGTGGTACATTTGCCTACGCCATGGGCTGCGGTTGCCCGGTCATCTCCACCCCCATTCCCCACGCGAAGGAAATTCTTGCCGGCGCGGGAGTGATTGTTGATTTTCAGCAGCCCAACCAACTGGCTGACGTCACCATCAAACTTCTGTCGGACGCCAACCTGATGCAGGACATGAAACTCCACGCCCTTCACAAGATTCAGCCCACCGCCTGGCCCAATGCAGCGCTGGCACATGTTGAGGTAATCATGAATAAACTACCCAAACCCGATCAGCGCAAAATCCGGCTGCATTACAATCTGCCGCCACTCTCGCTCGCGCACATTCGAAAACTAACCACATCGCGCGGCATAATTCAGTTTAGCCGGCTGTCTTCGCCAGATGCTCAATCCGGTCTTACCATTGACGACAACGCGCGCGCACTTATTGCGCTTTGCCATTACTACCAGATTTTTAGCGATGCAAGTACGCTGCGCCTGATTGACACATACTTGGACTTTATCATTTACTGTCAAGGCCCGCTGGGTACGTTCTCAAATTATGTCGACATCGATGGGGTACCCGATACCAAAAATCAGCAGGAAAACCTGGAGGATGCTAACGGCCGGGCTTTTTGGGCGCTGGGCGAATTCTTGCTGCGGGCGAGCTTTTTTAAAAAATCATGGATCGCGAAAGCGGAATCAGCATTTGCAAAAGCACTCCCTGCCATGATTCAAATGCGATCGCCCCGGGCGCTGTCTTTTGTGTTGAAAGGACTCTGCTGCTACCCGTTAGCGAAAAGTACTCCCCAGATTCGGCAAGCCATTGTTTCTTTAGCGGATGATCTGGTATCAAAATACAGGGGGGTTTCCACCAGGAAGTGGCAATGGTTCGAAAACTACCTCACGTACGCCAATGGAGTGCTTCCGGAGGCGCTGTTGTGCGCTTACCTCGCCACGGGAAACGAGCTTTTCAAAACAACAGCAAAATCTTGTTTTGATTTCCTGATGAGCTTGTTCTTTCAAGGTGATAGTATCAAGGTTGTGTCCAACCAGGGCTGGTTAAAGCGGGGTGAACCCACCAAAAATTTTGGCGAGCAACCGATTGATGTGGCGTACACAATACTGGCACTCGATCGCTTTCATCAGGTCTTCCCTAACGAAGGTTATCAAAGCAAAATGACGATCGCGTTTAGCTGGTTTTTAGGCAAAAATCATCTCCATCAAATCATGTATAATCCTGCAACCGGTGGTTGCTACGATGGATTAGAAGAACACCACATTAACCTGAATCAAGGAGCCGAATCTACCGTGAGTTACTTGCTTTCGCGGTTGATGATGGAAAAAAGCAAACAAGCATCTGCACTCAAACCGTTAAAACTGGTTGGCGCAGGAATACGCGCTACCCAGCAGCTGTCGTATCTGTGAATCGTGTAAGTATGTTACGGCCGTTGTAACATTTCTACGTGCAGATGAACGAACCTTTATAGAACTTTTATCAATAGAACTAACTGCCCTTTAAAGGCAAGATCAAAAAAATGAATGATGAATTGGCGAAAGGTGTGGTATTTCGACTGAGCGATCAAATAGAATACATCCCCCACTCCATCGCGGGAGTTGTTTTGCTAAAGAAGGTAACCGGTATTGTAAAGATTTACTCAGTAGATGCTGGAAAAACAATGCCCGAAAGCACCTCGCCCTTTGATACATTGTTGCAAATCCTGGATGGAACTGCTGAAGTGATGATCGAGGGCCATGCTACGCAGGTTACGGCCGGCCAGGCAATCATTGTTCCCGCGCACACGCGAAACTCCATCACCGCGCAGGTTCGGTTCAAAATGACTAGCACGGTTATCAAGAGCGGCTACGAAGAAATTACCTGACAAGGAACTACTCCGCCGCGTGCGCAGAGATGGATGTGTAGCTTTGTTGATTTGCTTTTGTGCTTTTGTACTGATCAATCGATATAGGATCTCCGAAAATAAAAAACAATTTGGTACGAAAGTCTTTCGTACTGCGCAGATCCTGCGCCATTACCATGTACTCGCTGAAGTTAATGGCGATTGGATTAATCTTGGCCTTCACGGGATGCGTAACGCCATAAACGGGTTGTTCCTCCTCTTCCTGAAAGGTGCCAAACAACCGATCCCACACGATGAGCGTAGCACCAAAATTTTTGTTCAGATACTTGTGCTGCGAACCGTGATGAACACGATGATGCGAGGGCGTCACAAAAATGTATTCAATAAAAGCCGGCAACTTTTGAATGTACTCGGTGTGTACCCAGAATTGATAGAGCGTGGCCGCCTGGTTGACCACAAAAAAGATAACCGGATGGATGCCGGCAAAAGGTACTGGCAAGAAGAAGATGATTTTGATGTACTGTAGCCAACCTAGACGAAATGACGTGGTTAAATTATAGTACTCACCCGAATGGTGCGCCACATGGGTGGCCCACCAAAATCGCTGGCGATGAGAAATGTTGTGCGCCCAATAGCT
>JBIIVI010000137.1:0-9322 GCA_044339555.1 Cyclobacteriaceae bacterium
AATTCAGATGATTTTCTTGTGTCCGGCTATCGTAATTCCACCGAACCAGTTTTTAAATGGATAACCGGAGTGGCGCCCGGTCAGACAATTAACGTGGATATGGTTGAACTGATGAGTTTTTCAAGGACAATAGATATTCTGATGCCAGATCAAACCTTCCTGGGTTTAACGGGGTCTAATGGGGGGATGCTGAGCATCGCTCTCGCAAGTACATATCGGGCTTCCGGAGGGACAATGAAAGTTGGTATCCTTGATGGATTTGAAAGCTATTCGATGGTATTGGCAAAGACCTATCCCAAAGGAGGTGTAGATTACTTCAAATCTTCTCCTCTCCCGAATTTTGCGCCAAAACCATTCCCAGAGTTGAACTTTTCTGTGACAGATTCCAAGATAACGAATTTTCAGTTTTCAATTTCTTCATCGCCCAGCTATGGAGAGTATACTTGGAGTTTTACGAATAGCAACAAGTATTTGGGCTGGGTAGTTTTTGCTCCGGAAACGAAGTTTCCGAAACTACAAAATGTTGCTTCCGCGATCCGCGAAAAGTATCCTGAATTTGATTTTGCGAGTCTGTCGCACTTTCGAAGCATGGTGACGTATCGGCATGACAATTTCGGTTATTTAGATTTGATTAAAGAACGTACGGAATCAATCCGTAAGCCAACCCAAGAATACACGTTTCGATATTTCAATTTTCAGTAGTGTTAACTGCGACCAGTTTTGCGCGGTTAACGCTGGCAAGAGTCTCAAATTAGGTTGCGACCCTGGATCCATGAGAGCCGAAGTGTAGCACTTTGGTCTTAATTGGGGTCGGAAAAACAAAGTACCGCTCTCTCATTTTTTTTATCTTTACAGCTGCTTCTTTCAAGACTATGGCTCGTGACGTTTCCAAAGGCAAGCTCGCCTTTTTTCTGATTGCCTCCACCCTGCTCATCACATTTGTGTTTTACGGGTATCAGATTGTGAGTACGCCAAATATTTTGGTAGACCGTGAGCCGAAGGTGATCATCATCAAGAAAGGCGCCACCTATCGCGAGGTACAACTTCAGTTATCGCAAGGTAATTTTGTAAACGACATGGTGTCGTTTAGCTTTTTAGCGCGCCTCATGGGCTACAATCAATCGATCAAACCCGGCCGTTATGTGTTGCAAACGAACATGACGAATGTGCAAGCCATTAAGGTGCTGAAAACGGGCAAACAGGTACCCGTAAAAATCACGTTCAATAACGTGCGACTATTGCCGGAACTGAGTGAGAAGATTACCCGCAATACCGGACTGGCCCCCGGGGAGTTTACGGAAGCTGTAGAGGCGTTTGCCAAGAATAACAACCGCGGGTTTACGCGCGATAATGTGATGTGCATATTCTTACCGAATACCTACGAAGTGTACTTCAACACCACGGGCGAGGAACTTGTGCAGCGTATGCTACAGGAATATGATTTATTCTGGACGTCCGAGCGCAAGCAAAAGGCCAACACCTTAGGGCTTACGCCTGTGGAAGTCTCGATACTGGCTTCCATTGTTCAGGCGGAAATGGTAAAACGTTCGGAAGCCTCCCGAATTGCGGGCTTGTATCTGAACCGGCTGCGTAAAGACATTGCCCTTCAGGCCGACCCGACTCTTGTATTTGCTGTAGGCGACTTTACCATTAAACGAGTATTGAATGAGCACAAGGAAATCAAATCCCCTTACAACACATATAAATACGCCGGATTACCACCGGGCCCGATCAACTTGCCGAGCCTTGAAAACATCGATGCCGTACTGAATGCTGAAAAGCACAATTACTATTATATGTGTGCGAAAGAGGATTTTTCTGGTTTTCACAATTTCGCGAACACGCTGGACGAACACAACCGCAACGCCCGCAAGTACCAGCGGGCGCTTACCATCGAACAACAAAAAGCCAAGGCATTGGCCAAGAAGAAATAATGTATATCAGCGAAACCCAAATCCGTGTGCGTTATGGCGAGACTGACCAAATGGGCTACGTGTACTATGGCAATTACGCGATGTTCTATGAAGTAGCCCGCGTAGAAAGTTTGCGGCAACTGGGCCTCACTTACAAGGAACTGGAAGATATGGGCGTGATGATGCCGGTGCTGGAGAACCACTCGTTTTTTAAATCGCCCGCATTGTACGATGATTTGATCACGATCAAAACTACTATCCGGGAGAAGCCCGGAGTTCGGATCACGTTTGAGTACGATCTCTACAACACCCGCGATGAATTGATTCATCAGGGACGTACGCTGCTGGCCTTTGTAGATAAAAAAAGTGGCCGCCCCTGCCGCCCGCCCCACGTGTTTGTAGAGGTGCTGAAACCCTTTTTTCCGTGAAGTACCGCCACCGCAAGCGCATTCTAAAACTTCCATCGCTGCGGCACGGGCGCAACTGGATGAAGCGCATCCGCTTTAAACGTTATCACAACCTATCGCTCTATACCTTTACACGCATCTTTGCCCATAACGTAGATGAAGATGAAATTCTGGATCGGGCAAATGGCGTGGCCTTCAATTTCATTCTCGCCATATTTCCGTTTGTCATTTTTTTGTTTACCCTCATTCCCTACGTTACAGCGTATTTCCCGGAGGTAAACAAGGAAAGCATTTTGGAATTTCTGGGTGAGATGATGCCACCAAGCATGTTTGATGTGGTGTCGGGCACGATTGTAGATATTGTAAGCAACCAACGGGGTGGCTTGCTTACGTTCGGTTTTGTGTTTGCCTTGTTTCTGGCTACCAACGGCATGCTGGCGCTGATGCGCGCCTTCAATGCATGTTACCGTACAGTAGAAGCACGCAGTATTTGGAAAATGCGGATGACGGCCACAGGTCTTACGCTGTTGCTATCGCTGGTGCTTTTTGTTGCCATTATTCTGCTGGTGGTGGGCCAGCTCATAATCAACTACGTAATTTCCCACGCGCAGGAGTTCAGCGAGTTTAACTTGGATCATATTACAATTTACTCCCTTTTACTCATGCGCTTTGTGGTCATCTTTGTGGTGTTCTTCGTTACGATCTCGTCTATCTACTACTTTGGACCCGCTGTACATTACAACTGGCGGTTTTTTTCTATTGGTTCCTTGCTGGCTACCCTCGGTTGTTTAGCGATCTCTTACGGGTTTTCGTATTACGTTACCAACTTTGGCAGTTATAACAAGGTGTATGGTTCCATAGGAGCACTGATTGCGCTGATGGTGTGGGTACAGTTGCTCACCACCGTACTCTTGTTTGGCTACGAGGTGAACGCCAGTTTGCATTACGGATCGAAAGAGCAGGCGCTGCGCGCCCATCGCGCCCGGCAGGGAGCAAAATCCTTTCGGTGATGCAGTACCCCGATAAATGGTTGCGGCTGATTGCCTATCCATTATTGGCAATTCTGATTCGCTTGTTTGGCGACATGACTCCCCTCGGGCAATTGCTGAAGCAGGGCTTGTTTTATGCCGATGTTTTTTGGGATATGATGATTGTTGTAGCGAGCTGGGAAGCCAACCGCAGACTAATTATCTACCTGGATGAACGTTACTCCTGGGTGCACCAAAAGTTTCAGCGTTTTGTGATTCAGTTTTTCACGGCCCTGCCGATGACGTTCTTTATCGTACTGCCGATGGTTTATTTCTGGAACGAAGTGGTAACTGATCACGGCAATTTTGATACGGCCAACTTGTTGGTGAACGATGTACCCCTCACGATCATCTTTAGCGGGATCGTCCATTTGATCTATACGTTCTGGTATTTCCAGCTACATTTCCAGCAAGTAGTTGGCGGGTTGGAACAACGAGTGCGCGAATTGGAAACTTCCGCTGCTGGGGTCACACATGCGTCCGAGCTAAACAAGGCTTCCGGATATCGCGAAATCCTGATCGTCAACTACGGTTCGTCTTCAGTGCCCGTACACACTAGTGACGTAGCCTTTATTTTCAAGGTGAACGAGTTAAGTTTCGTAAAGACCATGAATGGGAAAGAATACACCTCGTCTTCCTCGCTTGATGCATTTGAAGCGCTACTTGATCCAGCGACCTTCTTTCGACTGAACCGGCAACTCATCGCGCAACGCAAGGCGATACGGCAATTCAAATCTGATGGCTCGGGTAAACTAATGCTTGAACTTCACCCTCCGCTATCCGAAGAAGCTACGGTTAGCAAAAAGAAAGCGGCCGAATTCCGCGCGTGGATGGGCCAAAAAGTATAAGTGCTGCCGGGGTCCTGGAAACAGCCCCAAAAACGGAGCGCTTGCAGGCCCACGATTCAGTTTCGGGAGTGGCCATGGGTTTATAAATTTGGCATTCGTTAGACATGATTGTATCCAAGCGACAGTGGGTTGGCATTATACTTGGCGCATTTTTCCTGGCCCACTTTTTCATTGCGCTCGGAACCGACACACCGTGGCTATTGCGGCTTACCGATGTTCAGTATTATCTGGAGTTGTTTTTTGTTGGCATTATTGCGGCCGCGGCACTGCTTGTAATTGTGGTTCAGCACAACTACCTGCAGCAAAAACTGCCCCTCAATAAAAAATTCTGGAAACGTATTGCACTACAATTGCTTGCAGGGGTAGCACTTCCCGCGGCACAAACCTTCTTTCTCACCTGGATGTACATGGCGCAAGTACTCCATATTGATATCGCACAAAGCACATTTTTTATTTATGAGTTCCCGGTTTCTTTTGTGGTGAATGCCCTGATAAACCTCCTGTTGCTGTTGGATGTGATCCGGCATCCGGCGGCTAATGATGTTGAAATCCGGCAAGCCGTCTCCACGCTCATTGTTTCCAAAGGCCAGCGACAAGTACCGGTTCCAGTATCAGAAGTTGCGTGCATCACAAAAGAAGGGGACTTCTGCTTGTTGATAACCCTGGGCAATGAACAATATTCCATAACTCAAACCCTGGATCAGCTGGAAAGTATGCTAAGCGGGCGTTTGTTTTTTCGAGCAAACCGGCAAACAATTGTTAGTCGCGCGGTTTGCGATCACTTCGTGTCTGATCGCTCCGGGAAGCTTACTCTTTATTTAAAGCAACCCGTTGCGCGAGAGCTGACGATTAGCCAAAAGCGGGCAGCGGATTTTCGGCTTTGGCTAGCCAATTGACAGAAATTTGACAGGCGTTTTTCCTGATTTCGACCTGACGTAGCCCGATTTCACGGGGTTTAAGAAGGTTTTTTGCAAACCCACCCGAAGAACGGCCGTTCACAACCGCAACAAAAAATCAATTTAGCGATGAAAGGCATTTTCTTCGGTTGTTTGGTAGCGCTGCCCTTTGCACTGGGGGCGCAACATCAAATCAGGGCCGGTTACTTTGGCGAAACCATCACTCACTACGGCTTCAAGTTTGCGTATGAGTATCCTCTTGCAACTGCAACCGTTACCCGACCAAATGGCGCTGTAATCCGTAAACAATGGCTTGTTGGCGGCGGCCTCGGATTTTTTCGCCATCCTCATCAACAGAAGGGTCTCATCCTTTCGCCAGAAATCACCTGGCGGAGAACCGGAAGACGAGGCGGTCTGTTTGATGTGGCGTTTTCACCCGCCTTCTTCCGTTATTTCTACGAGGGAACCACCTACGAGTTTACAGATAACCATTTCCGTAGAATCTCGCTGGCCGGTGGCAACGCGTTTTTGCCAACGATAAGTCTTGGCGGCGGTCGGGATATGTCGGTGCAGCACGGTAAATCCTGGATGTGGTTTTACCGCGTGCACGTCATGCGTCAGTATCCCTACAATGCGTCTGCCCTAACTCGCTTTGCTTTGGAGGTTGGTATCATTCAAAAACTATAATGTGCTATGAGAACTTATTTTCTTTTCGCTTTGATTTCATTCGCTTTGTTCGGATGCCAGGATAGCGAACGTGTAGACAGTGAAAGAAATCTTCGGCTTCGCCACAAGGGAGCAGACATGCCCATTTGGATCCGTGGAAACGTAAGTTCGAACAAGCTGCTGCTTTTCCTTCACGGTGGGCCCGGCGATTGCGCCATGTGCTACCGCCACTATCTGCAAGGCATCGAAAGTGAATTTGCTGTTGCGTATTGGGATCAACGGCTGGCGGGCTCATCGTCCGGCCGTGTGGACGTGCGCACACTTACGTACGCGCAATTCAAAGAAGATACTGAACTGGTCATCGACCTGTTGCGGCAGGAGTTTCCCAACAGCCAGATGTATCTGATGGGCCATAGTTTTGGCGTAGAGTTGGGGTGGCAATACCTCACCGACCCGGCGCATGCCGGAAACGTACACGGCTTTATTGCCGTCAATGGCATCCATTCATCGTATCGATGGATATACAATCTCCGCGAGTGGGTGGTGGCAAAAGCGCAGGAGAAAGAAGACCGCAGCGCGCAATCTTTTGTTGAGCAACATCCTGTCGATCCCACCACTATTCTTGAATACCCGTGGCAAGAGTTATATCGCCACATGCTTCAGCTGGGCGGCAATCCGGTTTCGCTTTACAGCGATAAGAAATTTCTGGCCCAGTATGCTTTTATATCCCCGAATTTGGCCTTTGCGCAGTTCACTCATGGAAAACATTACGGCACGGTAACCAACACCGATGGCTTACTTTTCGAGATGGGTGATGCGTTGAAAAATGTAACTGTGCCGGTGGGCTTGTTTTGGGGCACCCGGGATGGGGTAGTGCCCACGGCCGTAGCAACCGAAACGGATGCGTTGCTAACAAACACGACCCGCGAATGGGTGCGCTTTGAACAATCGTGGCACGAACCGTTTGTTTCAGAAACCGATCGGTTTGTGAACGAAACCATCGCCTTCTTGAAACGGCATTAGTCCGGGCGACCGTCCGTGTAGAAATTGTAGCGAACAAATAAATCGGAGCCGTGAACTTCCGATGTGGGTTTACTTTGGCACATAAAGTTGAAACTCATGAACAAGCTTTTTATCGCTCTTTTCTGCGTTGTCCTCGTTACGGCACAGGCGCAAGACCGCACCCTGCCGGCCGAGTCGGCCGGTAGCTCTACCGGTACGGTTACTATCAAAGGCAAACCCGTTCCCTACAAAGTGACGGTGGGTACACAACCCGTGTGGGATAAAGACGGCAAGATAATCGCCTCACTTTTTTATACGTATTATGAGCGCACCGATGTATCGGATAAAGGCAAGCGCCCGTTTGTGATGTCGTTTAACGGTGGTCCGGGCTCTGCCTCGGTGTGGATGCACGTGGCCTATACGGGCCCGAAAGTGTTGAACATCGACACGGAAGGCTATCCGGTACAGCCGTATGGCGTACGCGACAACCCGCATTCCATCCTTGATGTGGCTGACATCGTTTACATCGATCCGGTAAACACCGGCTTCTCGCGCATTCTCGATCCGAAAGCAGATCGCAATTTATTTTTTGGTGTGAACGCGGATGTAAAGTATCTGGCCGATTGGTTGGACGTGTTTGTGTCGCGCAACGGCCGCTGGACTTCGCCCAAGTACTTGATTGGCGAAAGCTACGGCACCACACGCGTGTCGGGACTGGCGCTGGAATTGCAAAATGCCCATTGGATGTATTTGAACGGTGTGATTCTGGTATCGCCCACGGAACTTGGCATTGAACAGGGCAATAGTGTGAACGATGCGCTCCACGTACCTTATTACACGGCTGCCGCCTGGTACCATAAAAAGTTGCCGCCCGATTTACAAAGCAAAGACCTCGATGCGGTCCTGGCCGAGTCAGAGAAATTTGCAG
The DNA here is from genome assembly GCA_044339555.1 of Cyclobacteriaceae bacterium. Lineage (GTDB taxonomy): Bacteria > Bacteroidota > Bacteroidia > Cytophagales > Cyclobacteriaceae > ELB16-189. The sequence continues at coordinate 7,689 of JBIIVI010000137.1, forward strand.
TGGATGAACTGATCCCGCAATTGGCGAAAGGCGGATTCCTGGAGGAATCCAAGCGCAAAGAAACGGCCGCAAAGATTGCACGCTATACGGGAGTAACCGAGCGCGCGGTGTTGGAGAACAACCTGGCGATGCCCACTGGCTTTTTCTGGAAAGAGTTGCTTCGTGTGGAAGGCTATAACGTGGGTCGGCTTGACTCGCGCTACAAAGGGTTAGACAAGCGCGTGGCGGGCGACCGTCCTGATTATGCGGCTGAGCTTACGTCGTGGTTGCATTCGTTTACGCCAGCGATCAATTATTACCTGCGCGATGTGCTGAAATTCAAAACCGATTTGCAGTACAACATGTTCGGGCCTGTGAACCCGTGGGACCGCAGCAACGACAACACGGGCGACAACCTGCGGCAGGCAATGGCACAGAATCCCTACCTCCACGTGATGGTGCAAAGCGGCTACTACGATGGCGCCACTACCTACTTCGATGCAAAATATACGATGTGGCAATTGGACCCGGGTGGCAAAATGAAAGACCGCCTGCGTTTCGAAGGCTACCGCAGTGGCCATATGATGTATTTGCGTGCCGAGGACTTGGCCAGCTCAAATGAACACATCCGGGATTTCATCAAGAAATCAACACCGGCTTCGGGGCAGGCAGCGAAGTATTAAAGAGCGAGTAGACCGCCCTCGTTGGAATTACGCGATTGTTTGAAATAAAAACCCGCCTGCATGTGCAGGCGGGTTTTTTGTTAAATCCGTTATCGGTATGGCTCGCATATTTGTAGTTATATCGGGTTGTCGCCTAAATCGCGCCACTAGAAACCGTGCGCCCCTATCCGGTACGTGCGTGACCGATTTGGCTGCGGAGTCGTGCGGCAGGGTTTAACCATCGCGGTAGATTCGGCTGGCTTCAGGCAGTTCTTGAAAATCATTGTAGTGGCCAACTTCAAATCCTCACTCGCTGCGATGCCGAGCTACGTACTTGCATACACGCTGCTTGGCGTCAATTACGCGCATAAAGTATTCACCCCAAAGTTGCTTCCCCACGTTTAACTGCATAAACACATAGGTGTCGTTTACAGGCACGTAAAGAAATTGAGTTGTGCCACCGAGGTTATCGCCCTCGTGTCCGTACGTTTCGGTTGGTACTTGCGAATTAAACTTTCCATAGTACTCCAGCCCGAGACCATAGTCATTTTCATCGCTGCCTTCGCCCCGAATCCAGGTTCTCATTTCTTGCAGCGCGCTGTTGGAAATGATTTTACCTGCAAACAGCGCTTCATAAAATCGAATCACATCCGCCCCATGAGCAGCTACTCCGCCCATTCCGGAAAGCGACTGTGCAATGTTGTTATGCCAGTTGGTAATGTTTTCAAGCTGACCATTGTTGAATCGCTCGAAATAGTAATTCGGGAAGCCCATGGAAACTAACTGTTCATCTGTTAAACTAGCATAGGTGTGTCGTAACTGAAGCGGTTCTAAAATTTCATCTTGTAATAGTTTCGAAAAGGACTTGCCGCTTACCTTTTCCAAAATAAGCGTCAACAGTCCATAGTTCGTATTGCTGTAGAAAAACCATTTGCCCGGATCATGTACCGTGGGTTTCTTGTGTGCGAATGAAATCATTTCTTCCGTACTCAA
>JBIIVI010000138.1:0-9273 GCA_044339555.1 Cyclobacteriaceae bacterium
ATTAATGGTCAAGGGGCTTTCTTTCGTTGAAAAAGGTGTAATGAATTACCAGGAACAACTTCTCGCTCAGAAACAAAAGTACCTATCCAAACTCGCACATGAACTCGATATGAAGGTAATCCCAATCGCCTAAATAACACCTGTCATTGATAGGGCTGAAGCGTTTCGCGAAAGCCCAAAGCAATCTCCTGTTAGTAGGACATCCAAAAAGCTAGATTCGCATTAACAAAACGAAATTGATCCGCCCGCTTCGTACCTCGGATGTCGTTCCTCGCAATGACGCACACGAAGGGATTTTATTCGGCAGCGAAGAAACTAAAAAGCTACGCGTCATTGCGAGGGCTGAAGCGTTTCGCGAAAGCCCAAAGCAATCTCCTGTTAGTAGGACATCCAAAAAGCTAGATTCGCATTAACAAAACGAGATTGCTTCGTCCGCCATCCTCGTACTTCGGATGTCGTTCCTCGCCATGACGCCCACGAGGGATTTTATTCGGAAGCGCTAAGCGAAAAGTAGTCCGTCATTGCGAGGGCTAAAGCGTTTCGCGAAAGCCCGAAGCAATCTCCTGTTAAGGACATCCAAAAACTTAGATTCGCATTAACGAAACGAGATTGCTTCGTTCCGCGCAATGACGTAGACTAGTTCAATCGCTCTTTAAAGAACGTTACCGTGGCGGCATACGCATCTGCTGCAGCTTCTTTATTGTAGCGCGGGTTGCTGGGATTGGCAAATGCGTGATCGGCTTCGTAGGATTTGATGGTGAGCTTCTTACCAGCAGCGGCCATGTTCTTTTCGAATTTATCCATCACCTCTTTGTTGATCCACTTATCCTGCGTGGGCCAGATGTTGAGCACATCGGTGGTCAACGTTTTGAGGCGGTCTACATTTTCCTCCGGCATGCCGTAATACATGACACACGCTACGGCTTGCTTGCCTGCGGTTAACGAAGCCTGTAGCGATTGGGCACCGCCAAAACACCAGCCAACTGTGCCTACCCGGGCCTCTTTGCCGGCATACGTGAGGGCGCCTTGCACAATGGTGTTGCCGCGCTCTTGCTTGAACTCACCCATGTACTTGCCGGCATTTTGCGGATCGGTGGCCAGTTTGCCATCGTACATATCCAGCGCAAGCACGTGCACATTTCCCAATGAAGCGAACAACTCTTCGGCTTGGCGTTTGATGTTATCGTTCAGTCCCCACCACTCCTGAAAAACAAAGATCCAATTATTGGTTTTAGTTTTTGCCTCTAACAGGTAGGCGTTGGCTTCGCTGCCGTCGGGCGTTTTGAAGCGAATCATCTTGCCATCGGCTTGGGTAACGTGCGTGTACACGCGGGGCCCCGCATGGGCCATTTTAAAATCGCGCGAGCTGGCCATGACGGCAAATTTCTCGTGCGCGGGTGTGTGACAAACTACCTCGGGTTGAGCCAGGGCTGCCAGCGACAGCAGGCAACCAAAGAATGCGATGAATTTCATTGGATGATTTCTTTTCAAGGAAAGATAGTAAAAAATGAGTTGGCGGAGGTGTCCTACACCTCGGAGGTGTAGGACACCGTGCATTTGCGGCAGGGGCTGAGTGGCCTGTTTGAGCCCGAAAGAGCATGTGCGCGGGGTGGCGAGTAACGAAGACCCGGCCCGAGCTGCGCGGGTAACGGGTGGCAGCGAGGGAGCCGCCCCAGTCATCACCTACTACTTAGTCCTTCCACTGGCCGGAGATCACCCGGTCGTAGGTAATATAATCGGTGTTGATGGGTTCGTAGCCTTGCTGGCGCAACTGCAAGGCAATCTGACCGCGGTGGTAGGTGCAGTGGTTGACGAGGTGGATCATGATCTGCTCCACCTGGTTCTCGAAGTAGTCGCCCGTGTAGTTGTGGTATTTTAACACGCGCTCGAACGAATCCTGACTTTCGATGAACGTAAGCCAGCGATGGGCGATTTCGGTGTTCATGATGCGCAACTTGGTAAGTGGGTAGCGCTGCCACAACTCGTACGGCGGCTTGGGCAAGCCCTCGATGCGGTGCAGCCAGAGAAACTGGGCCACGAGCAGGTGGCTCATGAGGGTGAGGGTTTTTTCATCGCGTACCGCTTGTCGCTCTAAACAACCGAGCACCCGGTCGTTCGCCCACGCATTGTATTGATAAAGCTTTATAAAATACTTCTTCATCCGTAGCTTGTCGACTTCAAAAAAATAATCGTATGAAACGCGCTCAAAGGTATGTGTTTTTTCTGGTGATCGGGTTAGGGCTGGCTGCACCCATTTGGGCACAGCAAAAAAGTTATCCCACCGAAACGATCGAACCGTTTTTGGGGCTTGCTCTTACGACTGCCGAGCGGGATTCGCTGTTGAACGATTTGAATCAGTATCAACGCATGTACGAGGCGCTTCATAAAATGCCCCTCAACAACGCAGTGCCGATGTCGTTGGTATTTAATCCGCTGCCGCGGGGATTTACTATCGATCAGAAACAGCAGCCGCTGGATTGGGGTTTGCCGAAGGAGGTGGCGATGCCCGCACGATTTGAAGACCTGGCGTTTTATCCGGTGTATAAATTGGCCGTGTTGGTGCGCGCGCGAAAAGTGACCTCCACCCAGCTTACCCGGCTTTACCTGGATCGGATTCGAAAATTTGCGGACACGCTACAGTGTGTGATTACGGTGATGGAGAGTTTTGCGCTGGAAGATGCGCGCCGGGCTGATGAAGAAATCAAACAAGGAAAATACCGTGGCCCGTTGCATGGAATCCCGTACGGCATCAAAGATTTGCTGGCGGTGGAAGGTACGAAAACTACGTGGGGCGCGGCCCCTTACAAAGAGCAGGTGATTCCCGAAACCGCCACGTTGGTGAAAAAACTGGAGGCCGCCGGGGCCGTGTTGATTTGCAAGTTTACGCTGGGGGCGTTGGCCATGGGCGACATCTGGTATGGCGGTGTAACAAAAAATCCGTGGAACCTGAAGCAGGGCTCGAGTGGCTCTTCGGCCGGCTCGGCCTCGGGCACGGTGGCGGGCTTGGTGGCATTTTCCATCGGCACCGAAACGTTGGGCAGTATTGTGTCGCCCGCCACACGGTGTGGTGCCAGTGGTATTCGGCCCACCTTTGGTCGTGTGAGTCGGCACGGGGCGATGGCCCTGAGTTGGAGCATGGACAAAATCGGTCCGATTTGCCGGTCGGCTCTGGATGCTGCGATGGTGCTGGCCGTGATTCAGGGTAAAGACGACCAGGATCCATTCAGCATTGCGGCCCCATTTAACTACGCTGCAAAAACCGATTTGAAAAAACTGCGGGTAGGGTACTTCAAAAGTTTGTTCGATGACAGCTATGGCGCGAAAGCGAATGATGCGAAGGTACTGGAAGTGATCCGCGGATTGGGTGTGGAGTTGATTCCGGTGGAGCTGCCCACCGACATTCCGGTGGTGCCGTTGCGGCTGATGCTTACGGCCGAAGCAGCGGCTTCATTTGACGAGTTGACAAGAACCAACCTTGATGATGTGCTCACCGATCAGCGCAGGCAGGCCTGGCCGAACACGTTTCGGGCGGCCCGCTTTATTCCAGCCGTAGAATACATCAACGCCTCGCGGCTGCGGTATCAGTTGATTCAATTGTATCACGACAAGCTGAAGGACTTTGATGTGATCCTCTCGCCCTCGTTTGGTGGCACGCAATTGCTCACGACCAACCTTACCGGGCATCCGTGCGTGGTAGTGCCGAATGGATTTGACGACAAGAATGCGCCCACCAGCATTTCGTTTTTGGGCAAGCTGTTTGGCGAAGCTGCCCCCGCGCTGCTGGCGCATGCTTACCAGCAAGCCACCGAGTGGGAGGATTTGATTCCGCCCGCGGTGAAGTAAGCCCGTAGATTTTTTCCGGGCGTGGTTGTATCTTTTTGGATTTCCGCCATTATAGGTATGTTATCGCCCCGAGATGTTGTCTGCACCCAAGACTCAACCCCTTTCCAACCAACAGGAAGAAGCCCGTTGGGTGGAGAACGCCCGCAGTAATCCCGTGGCGTTTCGGCCGCTCTACGAAAGGTATTTTCGCGCGATCTTTATGTTTGTGTTGCATCGTGTGGGCGACCGGGGTACGGCTGCCGATTTAACGCAGCAGGTTTTTACCAACGCGCTTGTAGCATTGAAGAAGTATGAGTCACGTGGTTTACCCTTTTCTTCGTGGCTCTATCGCATCGCACTCAACCAATGCAACGACTACTTCCGCAAACAAAACCGACTACGCCATGTGGTGATGGAGGAATCTGATTTGCTTGAGTTACACCGGGGCTTGATGGAATCCGATTCGCTGCAAAATTGGGAAGCGGCCTTGCCGCAAGTATTGGCTCGCCTTCCCGAAAAAGATCTGGAGTTGATTGAGCTGCGGTTCTTTGAGCAGCGGCCGTTCAAAGAGATCGCCGAAATTCTATCCATCTCGGAAGTGTATGCCAAAGTGCGAACCTATCGCATTCTTGATCGCATGAAAATTATTTTTCAAGAAGTTTTACGAAACCAGGAATAAATCGTGAGGAACCTACAACTAATGAAAAAGCGCCCATCGATTTCCGAAGCGGAGTTGCAGCAACACATGGACTTTAATCAAGTGCTGGCGGGCTATCAGCAACATCAGATCGCGGCCGCGCGTTGGTGGCAGTGGGTGGTCGGAGGCGGGCTCCTGGCAGTCGGAGCATTTGTTGCCTATGTGTATTTGCAATCTCCTCCGCAGCCTGTACCTGCCAACAGCGAATCTACTTCTACTCCGCAGCCGGCGGCCTCCACGATGGTGTCCGACTCGATTGCGTCTGCGACTGAGCCCGGTAACCGGGAACCCAAGCCCGAACTGGTTGTACAAGAAAAGACACGTCAACTGCCCCCACAGGTAGTGGAAACCCCACCCGTTACCTTCACTCCCGCTTCGCCTTTGAACGGCTATGAAGATTTGTACGCGTACTTCCATCGTGAACTGCGGTATCCCGAAGCAGCGTTGGCCGACTCGGTCGAAGGAGTGGTAACCGTTTCGTTCATCATCAACAAACAAGGGCAGCTCGAGCAATTCAAAATCGAACAATCGCTCGGATCGCTTTTTGATGAAGAAGCACTTCGGTTGGCGCGAGCGATGCCGCCTTGGATTCCGGCCCGTTTAGGAAACGAACCAACCCGTTCGAAACTTACTCTTCCCATCACATTCCGCATCGAAAAATGAGCTACCGCTTATTCGGGGGAGCTTGTCTGGTCTTGCTGGCCACCCTCACCCACGCCCAACAATGGACAAAAAAGTGGGAACTGCCCTTGTCCGACACGCTGAAAGTCCGTGAATTGGAATGGCTATCGCTCAATGCAGATACCGTTTTGGATGTAGCGCTGTTGGGCGAACGAAGGGCGGACCTCGTTTGGCTGTTGGCATTTGAGCGGACGGCCTCCACGTGGGCGCTGCGATCAAAGACACCGATCGCTCAGCGAGACGTCACCATCCAGCGAATCGATTGGAACAAGGATGGCCGGCAGGACTTCGTGCTGCGTGGCCGGGATGATGCCAACCGGTGGACGCTAACCGCTTACGAAAATCAGGGAGATTTCACCTGGAAAAAGCAACCCATTGCGGTGGTCTCTACCTTACCACAATTCCGCATAGCAGATGCCGATGGTGACGGCGAGTGGGACATCTTCTTTTTTGGCAATACAGGAATGCAGGTGTTGCTGGGCGGAGCCACGGGATTCACGCAGGCTTATGTGCGCGAGGGTGTGTCGGTGCGCGACATCGCACTCTTTCATTTCTTGAAAACACCGTTGATCAATTGGATCGTCAGTGGCGTGGCAGCAGGCAAACCATTTACCCGGGTGTTGGTACCCAACCATGAACGAGTGGTAAAAGAATTGGACTTGCCACGGCCGGTGGATGGCCTGTTGGCGTACGCGGATTATGATGGAGACGGTTGGTTTGATGTGTCGGCATGTGGGCGTGATTCTGCGGGCTTGCGGCTGCGCACTTGGTACGGCTCGCCCAACGGATTCAGTCGTACGGAAGCGCGGCCCGGCCTTCATGTTGTGGATTATCTGGCGGCCAATTTGAATGAAGACAAAGGCGTGGAGCAGATTCTGGTCGGAGCCGATTCTTTGGGTATTCCCCGTGCGTGGTGGCTGGATTCGCTGCTTGTGCGAAGGGAACTTCCGTGGGCAAACGCGATCTTGACCCGGCTTGCCGACCAGGATCGCGATGGCGACCTCGATGGGTTTACGTTGATCGATTCGCTCTCCCAGTCATGGATTCAATGGCATGAAAACAACACTCAACCACGGGATCAACGCCCTACAGTTCCAAGTCGCCCAGCAGCGTTTTCATTGTACGGCCAGACTTTGTTGTTTTGGCAACCTGCTACTGACGATCGCACCCAGATCGAATCAATCACCTATGACGTTTGGCTAGGCAGACAGTCCAGAAGTGTGATTAGTCCGACTTTTGATTTAAACCATCTGCGAAGAACCGCATCTGCCAGTGGTAATGCCGGCAACCGCACGGTGTTTCGGGTACAGAACCTACCGGATGATCGCTACTTTTATACGATTCAGGCAGTGGATAATGCATTGAATGGAAGCTACTCCGTTTGTGCCGGGGGTGTGCTGCCTTGCTTTGACCTGCAGGAAACCCACAGACAGGTTTGCGAGAACGAAACAGTTCGGCTATTGGCGCCCGGCCCGGCGGCATGGTACTCGGTACGAACCGGATTTTTGAGTGAGGGCCAGGAGTATGAATTCACAGCTTCTCAAACAGACACTCTTTTTTCGATTGTACCTCAGTCTACCGTCTGTGCCGATCACCGCGTGTGGATTGTGCAAGTAAACCCCGCTTCACAGAAGTTGCGGGAGCTTCGATACGTGTGCGAGAACACGGCCGTGGAGTTAGGTATTCCGGCAGGGTGGCCACAAATTCGCTGGCAGACAATGCCTGTGATCACGAATCGCGACACCATTCGGTATCGCGTTCGTAAAGACGAAAAGATTACCGTGGTCGCTACGGGCCCGCAGTGTGAGTTGGAAAAAGAATTTGACTTGCGTATCAGCAAGCCCGTGATTACAGCCCCAACGGAGGCTTTTCGATCATTGAAAGGAAATGAAGTGACACTTGCCGTTACGGCCACTCCGGGCTCCTTGCGATGGTCACCAACCACTGGATTGGAGCAGCCGAATGCGGCCACCACGGTGGCGGTGCCGCCCCGCACCACCACGTATGTGGTGACCCTCACCGATTCCGTGGGCTGCCAGGCGCAAGTCGCATTGCGCGTGGATGTGGATTTCACCGCGTTTGTTCCGAATCTGTTTTCGCCAAACGCAGATGATAACAACGATCGCCTGTTGCTCTATGGGCTGGATTCGAATGTTCGTGATTTTCGTTTTCAGATTTTTAACCGCGAGGGTAGCCTCGTGTACGACACGGAGGATCCGCAGCAGGCTACAGGCATTGGTTGGAATGGATTTGCTCAGGGCGTACGGCAGGCGGCAGGCATGTACTACTGGAAAGTTTCGGGGCAAACGGCCGAGGGCGAAGCACTCTTGCTGAACGGCAAAAAGTCGGGGCATGTGCTGGTGGTTTACTAAGCCTGCCGTGAAAACATTGGCATGCACACTGCTGGTGGGTTTCGGAGCACCGGTGTTGGTGGTGGCGCAGCATTGGCACTATTCGCAGTACAACTTCACCGAACAACGCATCAATCCGGGCATGATGGCGAACTCACGATTTGCTCGGGCGATGGTCAATTATCGCTCGCAGCGCACGGGCGGTGATTTTGCCATCAACAGTAATTTTCTGGAACTCACCCGGCCGCTGCTGAATCCCAGCACGGGTCAGCCTTGGTCGGCTGTCAGTATTAACTTACATCGCGACCGGTCGTCTGGAATTTTTGTTACCCAGGAAGCGGCGCTTGCTTATGCGGTGGCGGTACGGCTAAGTCGTTCGCAGCAACTGGGATTTGGAGGCCGCATTTTGTATCAGGCACGCAATGTGGATTTTTCGGGCTTCTTCACGGGTTCGCAATATGTGCCTGATCGCGGCTTTAATCAGGCCATTTCAAATGGTGAGCAATTGGCCAACTTGCGCACCGATTTCGCCACGTTTAGCACGGGTCTCTACTGGCAACAAGAGGATCAACGCGGGTTGCCTTTGCATTATGCGGGCTTGGCACTGTTTGATTTGAATCGGCCACCCGATTCATTTCTTCCAAACGACTCCCGGCTTCCTTCTACCCTTACACTCAACGGCGGCTGGCAATGGTGGAGGCAACGGGATCTTCGATTGTATTCGGATGTGCTTGTCACTTTCTCCGCAGGCAATACCGCCACACACGCCGGTCTGCGACTCCAAAAAGCGTTGCAGCCCCGCCAGCCAAAAAACACCGATCGGGTTGAACTGCTGGTACGGTATGTACCGCTTCGTTCCGGCATCGTGGGTATCCAAATTCATCAAGGGAATATGTCGCTCGGTCTGTCGTACGACTTCCCGGTTTTTTATCGCAATAGCGGAAACCTTGGCGCGTTGGAAGTTGTCCTCCAACTTCGCCAACTCGTGCTTCCACAAAAAAGAAAAACTCCGCAGAAAACACCACCGCGTTTGGTACCGACAAAAAATCCAGTGCTTACTCGCGAAAGCAACGAACCCCGGACGGTGCCATCGGATTCCACCGTAGCTCCCGCCCTGATTCCTGCACCTTTGGATTCCGTGGGGCTAGCTCGCAAACCGCAAGGCACCGCAAAACCAGGCCCGCTTACTCAGGAAGCACAAGTGGTAAAGACCCGGCAATTACATTTCCACTTCGAATTTAATTCAGCCGAATTAGACGAAGAGTCGGAAGTGTTGTTGGAAGAGTTTCGCGCAGCGTTGCAGGAAGACCCCGATCTGCGATTACGCGTAGAAGGATTTACTGACAATGTGGGCCACGCGAACTTCAATCAGCGACTCTCGCAGCGTCGGGCAGCAGCGGTGTGCCACGTTCTTCAACAAGCCGGCATTGACTCGGAGCGCCTGGAGGCCGTGGGCCGTGGGGAAGAAATGCCGCTCAATGCCAACAGCACCGAAGAAGAGCGAGCCAAGAATCGGAGGGTAGTATTGACACTCTACCGGAAGCAGTAAGTTGATCTAGGCTACCTTTTCCAGGACGGCGGGCTCACTACCGCTTGACGGAGAGGAATCCGGTCTTCGTTTCGCGGCCACTGGCAAACTCGATTTTGTAGAAGTAGGTGCCGGATGTGACTTCGTTTCCGTTGTTGTTCACGCCCGTGAACACCACATTGCGGTTGTCGTAG
>JBIIVI010000139.1:0-9201 GCA_044339555.1 Cyclobacteriaceae bacterium
GCTGAGAGAAGAAACGTTTACAGCTGCTGAAACTGCTTGTAACGAATCCTAATTTTCTGGTGCTGGATGAGCCCACCAATGATTTTGATATTGATACACTAAACGTGCTGGAGGAATTTCTGGATCAGTTTACGGGTTGTCTGTTGCTGGTGTCGCACGATCGTTACTTTATGGATCACCTCGTAGATCAGCTGTTTGTTTTTGAAGGCGAAGGAGTCATCCGCAGGTTCAATGGCAACTACACCGATTACCGCGATTGGGTGGACGAGCAGGAAGCGCTGCAAGCCGCTCCTAAAGTGGCCAAAGCCGCGGCGCCTGCCAAACCAAAAGAGTCTGGCAAAGCAACTTTCCAGGAAAAGAAGGAGTACGACACCTTGCCCACCGAAATCGAATCGCTTGAAAAACAAAAAGGAGAACTGACCGAAAGACTCAATGTGCCCGGGCTCGGGCATACCGAACTGGCACAAGTGGCACGACAAATTGAAATACTGGCAGCCGAGCTGGAACAAAAAACTGCGCGCTGGCTGGAGTTAGCCGAGAAGGTGGAAGGGTAGTGGGATGTACTGGATTCGAACCAGTGACCCCTTGCCTGTCAAGCAAGTGCTCTAAACCAGCTGAGCTAACACCCCAATGTTGGCACAAATCTACACCGTTTTCAATTCTCCTGTTTCCGATAGTCATCACCAATAAACCGGGGGCTCACGTCGGGAAGGAAACTGCCAACACTACAATTTGGGCTGCGACTCCTTCGATGACATCGAATCCATTAGGTCATTAGGTGTAAAGATGTCAACTTTCTGCAACCCAAGGCAAGGCTTTTGGGTAATTGAATTTTCTATCTTTACCTGCAACCGAATTTATGGAACTGCTTTCGTGGCTTGACTGGCTGGTGATTGGTCTCTACTTTTTAGTGATTGCAGGTATTGCCGCCTGGTCCATGAGGCGCAAGAAAAACTCTACTCAGGAGTACTTCTTGGCGGGCCGAAATATCGGTTGGTTTGTCGTGGGCACTTCGATTCTCGCATCCAACGTTGGCAGCGAACATGTGGTGGGCCTCTCGGGCACGGCGGTACGCAGTGGATTGGTGATGGGTCACTATGAATTGCATTCGTGGATTGTGCTGCTGCTGGGCTGGGTCTTCATTCCCTTCTACATCCGCAGCGGCGTGTTTACCATGCCGGAGTTTCTGGAACGCAGATTCAACGCCTCGGCACGTTGGTTTTTGTCGGTTTTATCGTTGCTGAGCTATGTGCTTACGAAAGTATCGGTTACTGTGTACGCGGGAGCGATCGTGATCGCCACTTTCATGGGCTTCGACTTCTGGACAAGTGCCTTGGTATTGGTGTTGCTTACCGGCATTTACACGGTGTTGGGCGGCATGCGAGCGGTTGTGTATACCGAGGCCATGCAGGCGGTGCTGTTGCTGGCAGGCTCAACTATTCTCACGCTATTGGGGTTGCGAGAAGTGGGCGGGTGGAACGCACTCATCCAATCACTTCCGGCCGAAAAACTAAACATGTTTCCGCCGCTGGACCATCCCGATTTTCCGTGGGCAGGTATTTTGTTTGCATCACCCATCGTAGGTGTTTGGTATTGGTGCACCGACCAATACATCGTTCAGCGCTGTCTGGCTGCGCGGAGCGAACAGGAGGCACGCAGAGGCACTATTTTCGCGGCCTACCTCAAGCTTTTTCCGTTTTTCATTTTTTTGATTCCGGGATTGATCGCTACTTCGCTAGCCAGCTCAGGTAAACTACAGCTTTCCTCCGCAGATGCAGCCTTTCCGGCTTTGGTGCAATTGCTTTTACCCACGGGCCTCCGCGGTTTGATCGCCGGTGGCTTATTGGCAGCGCTGATGAGTTCGCTAGCGTCCGTATTCAACTCCTGCTCCACGTTATTTACCATGGATATCTACAAAAAACTACAACCCGAGGCATCAGAGAAAAAACTTGTGTCCGTCGGTCGAATCGCCACGGCGGTCGTTGTGATGTTGGGTATTCTTTGGATTCCGGTGATGAGCAATATTTCGGGCGTCTTGTATCAATATCTGCAAAGTGTGCAGTCCTATCTTGCGCCACCCATCGCGACTGTTTTTCTTTTGGGGGTTTTCTACAAACGTGTTAATGCCATCGGAGCCATGACTGCATTGGTAGGGGGTGCCTTCGTGGGCTTGCTTCGAATCATTTTGGAACTCAACAAAACACACCTCTCGGGTTTTTGGTATCAGTTTGCCACGCTCAATTTCCTGTATTTCTGTATTGTTCTGTTTCTGGTTTGTGTAGGTGTGCTACTGGTGGTTAGTTGGTGTACAGCAGTTCCGCCCGGCGAAAAAATCAGTGGACTTGCCTATGGAACCACACAGCCGGAAGATCGCCTTCAGTCGCAGGCCTCCTGGAATCGCTATGATCTTTTGCTATCACTTCTGGTAGTCGTGTTTATTGTCGCTATCTTCCTCTATTTCTCGCCTTTGGGTGTTGGATAGAGTTTTGAAACCATGTTCCGAAAATTGATTTTAAAATCCGAATTTCTGTATCTTCGACTCAGACGATGAAAATCTCTGCAAGCAATGGAAAACCTTAAACCCAATTGGCTGACCGAAGGCCTGATCGACTTTGAGTATAAGAAGTACGTGTTGTTGGCGTATTTGCAAAGTGTGCAGAAGGCATTTGGACGCGTAGAGTTGTATCCGTTCCTCTCGGATTTGATTATGCACTATCGCAATCTTGAAACGATTCGCGAGGGAAAAACACTGCTGGCGAACGCTTTTCCCAAAGAGCTTTCGCCCGACCGAATCGCGCACCTGGAACTGCTCTACAAGCAGGCAGTCGCAGACGATGATTTGATGCAGGAGCTAGAATCCATCATCGAATTTGCCCTACCAAAATTTAAGAGCAGCCTTGATGAGGGCAGCTATGTGTACGAGTACGTGGAGTCGCAATGCGAATTAACGCCCATTGGACTAACCAGCCTGTATACAAACGAAGGCTATTTGTTCGTAAGTCAACCACCCCAAACTGAAACCGACATCTACCGATATCAACTTTCGGTTTTTGAAAATGGCGCTGACCAGTACCGGGGCTTGCACCTATCGCTCCACTCAACCGAAGTTCGAACCATTTCGAACACGTATGAGTCCATGAAAGTGAAACTGATTCGGCAACATCGCGACTTGCCGCAACCCACCACTTACTTGCTCACCAGCAAAGTTGTTTTTCCCTACCAAAACACGCTTCTTCCGGTTGCTAAGCGTTTGTTAATCAAATATTTGTCCAAGGCCGCCTAATCCGCTGCGCTGCCGCGCTTAAACTTTTCGGCATTGGTTTTGTTTAACGAGGAAAGTATTACTTTTAAATCATTAACTACCCGTAAAACCCTCCTTATGATTCGTTGGATCCCAATTTGTTTCATCCTGTTTTTATGTGCCTTGCAGGTGCAGGGTCAGGCTCCCGAATCTGCCGATTCGGAAAAAATTCTGGGCGTGTGGGAGAGTGGCAGTGGCAAAGCCCGTGTAAAGATCGATAAGGCTGGTGAGATTTATACCGGACGAATCGTGTGGCTTCGCGAGCCATTGAATGAAGAAGGCAAGCCCAAAGCGGATAAGAACAACCCGGACGAGAAGCTGCGCACCGTGCCGCTCCTCGGCTACCGACTTCTAAAAGACTTTCAGTACGTAGGCGAACTTACCTGGGAAGAGGGCACCATCTACGATCCCGAAAACGGAAGCACCTACAGTTGCACGATCAAAATGACCGACATGAATACGCTCGACGTTCGCGGCTTCATAGGCGTTTCGCTTTTTGGTCGCACCGATGTCTGGAAGCGCGTGCAGGTGAAAAAAAAGTAGGGGATGCGATTTTTGTTAATACCACTGCTCGGCATGCTTGGTTGGCAGGCCGCGGCGCAGCAAGCCGACACGACGATTGTGGAGGAAGACTTTAGCATGTATGCGGATGCCGAATTGGCCGATGGCGCGAAACGGTTTTGTACATCCAAGGTATTCGATCTGAGCCCCAACAAACTCATATCGATTGGTTACGACTTTCAGGCTGGCTACAACATGGACTTTGGTCAGATCAGTGGGGGCCAGTCGATGGGCAATCAGGCACAGCAAATCCAAAACCGATTTAATCAGGGCTTGCGCGTGGGGGTGAACGCACCTGTCATCTCTCAAACCAACGTATTATTGAATGTGGGCTTTACGTATTGGGATCACTTGTATTCGTTAGAAGGATCGCCCACCAACTCGCTGGCTCGGTCTTTACAGCAATACGGCCTTCGCACTACAGGTGTAAACTTCACGCTGTTCAAACCTTTAAACGAGAAACAGTTCATTATCTTTTTCGGATCAGCCGATTACAATGGCAATTATGGCTGGAACGATTTGCCCTCGCTGCGCTACACCAAGTTGTCCGCCACAGGTATTTATGGTTGGAAGAAGCACGATCGCCTCATGTATGGCTTCGGGATCTCGCGCACCTACCGCATTGGTGAAATGAACTACATTCCGGTGATGATGTACAACTACACCTTTCCCTCGCGGAAATGGGGTGTGGAGGGTTTATTTCCGGCGCGGGCGAACGTGCGTAGAACCTTTAATGCACGCACGCTTGGATTTTTTGGCTATGAACTGGAAGGTGCCAGTTACCTGATTACGAACCGCGGCGGTGAATTTGATCCGGCGTTGGATAATCTGGAGCTCCGTAGAAGTGAATTGCGAGTGCGGTTTACGTTCGAGCGCTCGCTAAAAGATTTCATTTGGATTTCCGCGCAGGCAGGCTTGCGTTACAACTGGATGTTTAACGTAGATAGTACCGAGTTCTTCCGCGGCTTTGGCGATGATGCCTATTTCATCACCAACTCCATTGGCAATCCGCTCTACTTCAACGTAAGTATCAATTTGGTAAGCCCCTGATTCACAATTCAAGAAAACAAAAAAAGCCGCTTCTTTCGGGAGCGGCTTTTTTTGTTTGCGAGCAGCTTTCTTAATCTGCTACCACATTCACTTTAATCTCGTGCTTTACTTCTTTGTGCAAATCCAGCAGCACGTTGTAAGTGCCCAGGTTTTTTGGGCTTTCCTTTAACACTACTTTCTTGCGATCCACATCAAAGCCCTTGGCCTTCAGCACATCGGCAATTTGCAGAGAGGTAACCGCTCCGAAAATGCGACCGCTTTCGCCGGCTTTGGTTTTGATCTCCACGGTTAACTCACCAATCCGGTTGGCCAGATTCTGTGCATCCGTTTTGATTTTTTCTGCTTTATGAGCAGCCTGGCGAACATTCTCGTTTACCATGCGCTTGTTCGATTCGTTGGCAATCACTGCCATGTCGTTCGGGATCAGGAAGTTCCGGCCGTAACCGGCACGCACCTTCACGATATCATACTTATACCCTAATCCGTGTACATCTTGCTTCAAAATTACTTCCATACTCGTAAGCGGTTAAGGTTATTTTAATCCATCGCCCAGGTAAGGCAACAACGCCAAATGGCGCGCACGCTTTACGGCTTGCGATACTTTGTTTTGAAACTTCCAGCTCGTGCCGGTTAAACGTCGGGGAAGAATTTTTCCCTGCTCGTTGATAAACTTCAGCAAGAAGTCTGGGTCCTTATAGTCGATATAGCGAATGCCGTTTTTCTTGAAGCGGCAATACTTCGGTTTGGGTTCTGCCCGTTTGATGGGCTCATTCATGAGTGTCATAGTTCTACTTCCTCCTTTTTAGCTGATTTCTTGTTCTTATTGAACTCACCTTTTCTTCTGCGGCTGTTGTACTCCAAAGCGTACTTGTCCAGAACCGTAGTAAGAAAGCGCATCACCGATTCATCTCGTCTGAATTCGGTTTCCAGGGTTGCTACCGTCTCGGGTGCTGCCGTAAATTCGATGAGCGCATAAAAACCGGTGGACTTCTTTTGAATTGGATAAGCCAATTTCTTAAGTCCCCAGTTTTCGGTGTTAACGATTTCAGCTTTCGCCTTCTTTAACACTTTCACGAACTTATCGACAGTATCCTTTGCCTGATCTTCAGACAAAACGGGATTTAAAATGAATACCGTCTCGTAATTTTTCATGTGTTGTTTTGAAAATTGGACTGCAAAAGTAGGATTTCGCGGTAAAAATTCAAAATCCACCGCTATTCAAAGTTCTATTGCCCAACCAAGCACGTAAACGCAAACACCTGGTTTAGCTCAATTCCTTATTTTCTGATAATCAGTTACTTAGATTTTTCGTTGAGTCCCCAGTCGTATTCCAAGTAATCCAAGTTTGCTTTAGCATCCAGCTTTTTTGGCCCAAATTCGGTCAAAAACCCATGTACCGTGCGGTCGCCCTTGTTGAAGTCCATCGCATACCACTTGAAAATCATGCTTACCTTAGGCACTGCCCCATCAAACCGGTTACGGAAAGGGTCGGCCAGGAAAGCCCGCGATTGCTGGTTGAGTTGTTCGTTCAGCCGCGCGCCTTCGTAGGCTTCGTTTAACAAAATCGGGCACGACTTGCTGGCGCAGACTAACGCCATGTGTAGGCGGGGGTCGCTGTATTTCTTTCGCAGAATTCCATGTTCGATGTGGTTTAGATCCATCTTTTCGGTACCAATACGAATGAATTTAATGTCCCAGGGGGTGTTGATGAACGGAATCTGAATGCTGCTGCCAATATCTTTGATGCTTTTCACGGGATAGTACCGGATGACCAATTGCAGCGTGAAGGCGTTATAAGCATTGATCCAGTAGGCAATAGTTTCCTCCTTGGTCCAGGTCTTTTCGTTGGGTGGATTTTGGCTGAGGGTTACGAGGTATTGGCGTAGTTCAACGGAGTCTTTTCGCAAACCTTGGTAATTCACCCAACCCTCTTTGGTGACGTGCTTCTGGAGCAGTTTTGTGTAGCTCGCGTGGCGGGGCGACTGTGCCCAGGCCGGTGCGGTGATGCACCCAACAAACAAGATCAGCCAAAACCGAGTAACTTTCATGGTGTGAAGGTGGTGGTTTACATTGGATATTGCATGGACAAAATTTCGTTGATTTAAGTTCATGAACGACACGCCCTTTTCCATCAGTGTCGTCCTCCCGACTCTTCACGAAGCGACCTCGATTGGGCGCAGTGTGGAGTTTCTTTTCCAGCATGGGCGTGGACGCATAAAAGAGGTCTTGGTGGTGGATGCGCAGAGCACCGATGGCACGCCCCAGGAGGCAGCCAAAGCGGGTGCGCGAGTACTCACCTCCGAGAAACGGAGCCGTGCCCACCAAATGAACCTTGGAGCCCGGGCAGCTATCGGCCAGGTGCTTTATTTCGTGCATGCTGATGTGCAGTTACGCCCGGAGTTTGTGCAAGACATCGTTGAATCTTTTCAACAGGGTTTTGATGCAGGGTGCTATCGGTATCAGTTTCTGTCACCCAAACGGATGCTGCGCGTCAACGCCTGGTTTACCCGCTTCGATCGCCTGATGTGTCGCGGGGGCGATCAAACTCTTTTTGTGAAGCGATCGGTCTTTGAGGCCCTGAATGGATTTGATGAGTACTACTCCATCATGGAAGACTACGATTTTCTGATCCGCCTTCGGAAATCATACTCGTTTCGCATTGTCCCCAAAAATATTTGGGTATCCGCTCGCAAGTATGAAACAAACAGTTGGCTGCGTGTACAGTGTGCCAATCTCATCGTATTTGTATTGTTTTTTCTACGCGTGCACCCTGACCGCTTAAAACGACTTTACCGCCGCCTACTGGTGTACCGGTAGCCTACTTCACTTCAAACGAGAAAGTTCCCATTTGGTAACCCTCGGTAAACACCTCAACCCGGTAGGTGCCGATGGCGTACTCCGATCCTTTCTCGTAAACAAAGGAGAGTTTTTGTTGGGTGTTATCGAACAAGATTTCCTGTTGGGCTGTGTAAAACGTTTCGCGCCCGTTGAGCATAAACGTGCCCGAGCCTTTCGATACATCAAAGATCACCTGATCGTTTTCGTCAATCACCCGAATCATGATTTTCTTTCCTTCGATTGGGGCAACATCGTTCCGCGCAATGTTAAACTCTATTTTCAGCTTCTCCAGTTGCTTGGCGCGAAAGGGTGATGTGCGTTCTTTACCACGACTGTTCAATGCCACCACCTGAATGTTTTCCGCTTCCAGACGCGAAGCAATGCTTACCTTTTCGGTGAGCTCTTGCTTGTTTTTTGCAAGCCGGTTGATCGAGTCGTTCAGCACGTTTTGCTTGGTCTTTAGCGAGCGATTTTCTGTAAACAGTTCTTTGTTCACTTCCTTTAGTCGCTCGATTTCCTGATCCTTTACCTGTAGCAACTCTTCGTATCCTTCCAATCGATCTTTCAATTCGGCTACTGCCTTGGCATTGCGGGTGCGGGTGCGCGAAAGTTCTTTTTGGATTTCGCCCTTCGCTTTTTCCAACTCGGTGATATCACCACCTAATTTGGTGATGGTGGCAATTTTCTCGTTCAACTCCTGTTTGATTTCATTCAGACGTTGGAGGGTGTTATCCAACTCGTCCGTTTTTTCAACCAGTGTTTCTGTGATGCTTTGCATGTCGCGATAATCCCAATAGATCTTCACAGATTGGCCGATGATGATCAGCACCAGAAACACGATGATCAGGTTGGAGCGATTGCCCCTGGATGGTTGTTCATTTGCCATGATGCAAAAATAGGCAGGATTTCGAAAGACTAAAGGCTGGCTACCAGCGATTGTTTGTGGAGTGCGGGATCAAAAATTAACAAACCTATATGAAACAAATCCACGTTGACATACACCAACTCATGCTGGCGCATGTGGTTCCAGGCGGCCTCCATCTCCGCGCTGGCATGAATGTCGTCTACAATAATCACGGTGTGCGATTTGCTTTTACGAGCCAGCCATTCAAAATACCGCACCGAAGGCTCCAGGCGGTGATTCGCATCCATCAGCACAAAGTCCACCTGCGGAAGCTCATCCAAAAGTCGAGGCAGGGTTTCATCAATGTTTCCCTCGCGGAGGCGGATGTTCGTTTGCTTAAGAAAATCAAACTGCAATTGGGCAATGGCGGCAATAGCGGGGCTGCCTTCCAACGTGTAAACCGGCCCGGGAATCGCTCGCGCCAAATACAAGGTGCTTAAGCCAAACGAGGTGCCCAACTCGATGATGGAGGCGGGCTGGCGAAAGTGGGCGAGGCGGTAATAAAACTGAGCTTGCTTAACGGTGGCTGGACTGGTAGCGGCAATGG
>JBIIVI010000140.1:0-9163 GCA_044339555.1 Cyclobacteriaceae bacterium
AGCAATATCAGTGGCCACCAGTACCCGGGTTTTTTGCAATTTGAAATTCGTGAGCGCCCGCTGGCGAGCCTGCTGCGACTTGTTGCCGTGGATGGCCTCGGCGTGAACTCCGGCCTTATTCAGTTCACGGCTCACGCGATCAGCTCCGTGTTTGGTGCGGGTAAACACAAGCGCGGTAACGATGGTACGGTCTTTTAACAGATCAAGTAATAGGGAACGTTTGTTCTTTTTGTCCACAAAATACACCGACTGCTGAATGCGGTTGGCCGTGGACGACACAGGCGTTACCTCAACGCGTACCGGGTGCGATAAAATTGAGTCGGCCAGCTGCGAAATCTCGCGTGGCATCGTGGCCGAAAAGAAAATCGTCTGACGCTTAACGGGCAGGGCAGCAATCACCTTTTTTACATCGTGGATAAAGCCCATATCCAACATCCGGTCGGCTTCGTCCAACACAAAAATCTTGATCTGATCCAAGCGCACATACCGCTGGGTCATCAAATCGAGAAGTCGCCCGGGTGTGGCGATCAGGATATCCACTCCGGCACGGAGGGCATCTGTCTGTGGTTTTTGCGAGACTCCGCCAAAAACAACGGTGTGCGACAAACGCAGGTAGCGACCGTAAGCCGCAAAACTTTCGCCAATCTGAATGGCTAACTCACGCGTGGGCGTAAGGATCAGTGTTTTGATGCCGGAAGGTGCCTTCTTGTAGAGTTCTTCTTGGTGCAGCGTTTGCAAAATAGGGATGGCGAACGCAGCTGTTTTGCCGGTGCCGGTTTGCGCACAGCCTAATAAATCTTTCCTCTCCAGCAAAATCGGAATAGATTGTGCCTGGATGGGTGTAGGTTGGGTATAGCCTTCTTTTTTTAACGCCTGAAGGATGGGCTCAATGAGATTCAGTTTTTCGAACGACATGATCATGGATGAAAACGAGGTGAATTGGAATAAATGAACACCTCTTGGTTAACGTACCGGTTAGGCCGGTTAAACGGGAATTTGCGAGGAGTGAGCCACAAAGGTAACAATTTGCCGGTAACTCCCCGCACGGCCACAGGTACAACCTTCGCTTACCGCAAAAATCAGAACGGTAAAGTGCCGATCAAAAACTCGAAACTCGATGCGGCGGGTGTGAGGCCATAGCTATACCGAACACCGAACTCCAACTGCGGCAAGAGGCGTAACACATTCACATCAAAACGAAGTTCCCCGCCGATGGAAGTATAGGTGCGGGTCAAGGTATTGGTGCCAAAGACACTGCTGCCAAACGAGTAATCAAAAAAAGCGGTGGCTTTGACTCGCTGGATGTTTAGGATCGGACCCAGTGCAATGTCGGGGCACCAGAGCGGAAACGTATAATTCACCGAAGCGCTGTAAAAATTTTGAAAGCGTCCCACGGATTGCCCGCGCGCAAAGGGTACGCGGTTTCGAAACAGGTAATTATCTAAACCGGCACCTGTCGAGAGGTTGGCCCGATCGATTTGGGAGAACTGGTAGGCGTAGTACCCATGTAACGAATGGTGTTTGAACAACCCCGGAAAAAAGAGCGGTATGTAGAGCGAGAACTGCTGCCCGGAAAAATCGCCACCGAAAGGCGTACTGTAGTAATCTACAAAGAATGCCTGCCCCCATTTGCTGTTGATGTCGCGTGGAGCGCGTTTCAACAACCGGTATGCTGACATGGAAAACTCATTGAACACCAACCGGCCGTTATCGGCATACCGTCTAAAAAAAAGCGCCTCGTTTGGGCGAACCAAAAAAACGCGCCCGCCACCATCAATGCTGTTTTCGAAGTTGCGCACCAATGTGTTGCCCACGTAATTGCTCACGGTGAAGTTCCCCAGGAAGCGCGAGGTGGTGGTAATCAGCGGGAGACGTAAGCCTGCTCGAACGGTGCGCTCATCCCAACGGAATGTTAGGTCTTCCGTTACGGTGATGGTGTCACCGGGCACCACTTTTTCGTACTCGATGGGTCCTTCATTTGAAATCCGTTGGTTAGACCGAACGTCCACGTCAATAATCGGATAAAACCCCTGATAGCTCACGTTGGCGCGCCAGCCCCCGGTACGCTCCAATATATCGAACTGGTAGCCCGCCTGAATTCGGGTGGTACTCAGCACATCCGCAGAGGTGATGCCAATATCTGCGTTGGTGAGGGAACTGGTAAAATACGGACCCCAGCTATGCACATTAAGCATTCCCTTTAACCGGCTGTAGCGTTTTTCGGAAAACGATTGGGTAGGTACGTTGGCAAGCAAGTTTGGCACGCCCTCCTGCTCTACGATTCGTTCCAGGAAACTCCGGGCTGGCCGCCTCAGTTCATCTTTGCGCAGCCAACTTTCGGGTTTCCATTCGGTGTACACTACATCTAACCCATTTCGGGTTTGTTCATTGTAATAGATCACACCTTTCGCTTGAACGGGAGCGGGATTATACGCTCCGTACTTGCTGGATGTGACGCGAAAGTGAGTTTGTGTAGGCAGGTGCAACGCGTAGATGTTGTCGATGCCGGAAAAGGGCGAATTGTAAAACAGGTATTCGCCATGAGGTACTGGATAACCCACATTCTCTGTCCCACAATCCCACACGAGTTCCTGCGCAGAAGTTGCCACCTCCACGCGCTGAACGGATTTTCGCTGGTTGCTGGTTTGCAAAAAATAAATGTATCGACCATCGTCCGACCAACGCGGCATGCTAACGAGGGTATTCACCGGGCCGGCAAAACGCTTCACTTCGCGGCCGCTGAAAAAATCCAACACCACCAACTCGGTTACGTAGTTGGTGGTAGTCTCCACCGTGGCCACCTGATACCCGTCCGGAGAAATGGCAGCTGCGTTGAAACGTGAATTTTTGCTGAGGGTGGTAGCCTTACGGGTTTCAAAGTCGTACGCCTTCAGCACCGAGTACGTGCGCATGCCCCACCGCGGATCGAACCGATACTCATTCCACACCACCCGCTGCCGAGCGGCGGATAACATACCGGTCTTCACGAGCACACCGGCAACAAATCGATCCCCTTCCTTGCCTTCCTTGAGCGCCACCATCGTTTCAATATCGCCAAGGCCCTCTTTTTGAATAACGAGCTGATCGTTGTCTAATAATTGTGGGTAATGGTAGTTCGTATAAATCTCGTTCGTTCGTTGGGTAACGGTCGTGAACGGGGTAAGCGTGAGCGTGTCCGTCATTTCGCGCCAGGCCTTCGTGCGCGTATCAGCCATGTCGTTAAAAAGGTCGCGCACGTACAGGCCCGTTTCTTTCTTGATGGCATTTGAGAACGTAAACGGGATGAAGGGCGCACCCCAAGCCCGGCCCGTGATTTTATCCCAAACAAGCGGATCATTGGTCTTGTCGCGCAGGTGCGACACCAAATGATAGCCCAAGACATAATGGTCGGGAATAAAATGTTTGTATGAACGTAAGTATTGTTTATGGTAGTTGAAGCGCCTGCCTTCTAGAAAATTGGTGCGCAGCATGACATCAAAATTCGGAATCCGCCCGCGGCCAGCGGCGGTAACGGCCGTTTCAATGGCTACCGCATCGCCTTCCCAAAACCAATTCGGCACTGCCGCAAACGACATCGCTGCTAAGGCAAATTGCCCCAACGAATAATATACTAACTTGTTAAAGCCGGTGATGGATTTTTGAAACTGAACGATGTGGCGGTACTCATGCGTGGCAAGCAAATCCAACCAATCGTTGTTGCCAATAAAGTTGTAGTTCTGCGGGGGCATCCCAAAGTACTCCGACCTACGTGGCGCTAAGGCAACAAACCCGTTAGAGAAGGCGCTTTGGTTTTGCAGCAGAATAGGAATTTTTCGAGGCTTTGCGCGCAAGGTGCGGGTTTCAGGTTCGTAGATGTGCTCCATGGTATTAGCCATGCGTTGCGCTTGCACACTGTAGCCTTCCGGAAACATGATCTTAAAGTGGGGTGTGTTGATCTGCCGCCACCGCACACTGTAGGGGTTGGTTTCCTCCACGGGTGCTTCCTGCGCATACAGCCTAACCGCCAGCATCAAACTCACCATCAAAATCAAAACGTGCCTCACTTTCATAGGAGTAAAAATTCCGAAAGCAAGATACTGGAAACGATCAACGGATCAAGCTTAGCTTGCCTTGGGTGGTGAACATCTGCGTAGCCGTCTCGACCGTCCATATATAAAGAAACAATCCGGATCGCAGCGGGTTGCCTTGCGCATCAAGACCATCCCAGGTAAAGGCGTTGGTACCGATGGCCAGATTCGACAGGTTGGCGGATTGGAAATCCCGGATCAACCGCCCATCCAGACTTCGGATTTGAAGTCGGGCCATTTGGGGAGCCTCCACGCCTGACACCTGGCACTGAAATGTGAACGAGCCGGTAGATGGATTCGGGTAAGGGGGTTGGAAAATGGTGCTTTCGTCTGCCTCCACTTGTAGTTCAATTTCGTACGGCTGCCCACCCGCCAGATTGCCGGACGCGTCCGACAACTCAAACCGGAATCCATGCAGACCGTCTGCCAGGCGCTGCGGCCGGAAGGTAACCCGATATGCATCCGTAGCGGTCTGCTTCGACCACGTTATCCACTCACTGCGAACGGGCACGCGCTGAAATGCGCAGTTGGCGGTAGAACAAGGCGGTTGCCAGAACAGGTTTACTCCCAGTGTGTCTTCCTTCAACAGAAATGGGTTTTCATCGCGGAGTTCAATCTGAAACACCGGGTTGGGCGAGATGAAATCACGATTCACTGGCCAGCGACCGTCTACCTGCACATCCAGCACAGGCGCGATCCGATCGCGCAATACTTGAAACCTGTTGATGAACTCGATTTGATTGTTTTCATAATAGACTTCTGGGCGCAGGCGCGGATTAACCGTGGCCCCAAAGGTGTGCGTGCCCACCTGCCCTTTGGTCACCATGGGCACTTGAAAAAAGGTTGTGTCCCCCGCGTTTGGCCCCTTGATCTTTTGCGTCTTAAAAAATGTGTTTAATGGACTGCGCTGAAACGTCTCCACCTGCAAAGAGTCTGTAAAGGCTGTTGTCGAGATATTGGCGAACCCAAGCATCACTGAAAGTGGCTGCCCTTCTTGCACGGTAATGGAATTAGCTATTTTTCTGAACGCGATGATTCCTTCGGGCACCGGATCATAATCCACCATCCAATAATGCAGTTGTGCGGCGGAGAGATTGATCGAATCGCGCGTGTTGTACTCCAGCTGTAAGAACGGAAACTCAGTAGCCGATACGGTGCTCAAATCAAACAACGCTTGCCCTCCGGCTGCTACCTGCGTGCGAGCACCCGTTGTTGAGATAGCATAGACCGTCAATTCGGTTTTGTCTACAGCGTCAGCCGTGCGTACAGCCTTACGAAGTTGGCGCCATCTAGCCGCAGGCCCGATTCGGGGCGAAATAATTTTTCCATCAGTGGCCTTGCCCGTGAGGGTAGCCCCCACAAACAAGGGTTGCTCCGCCAGCGGAGTGGTGGTGGCCCGAAAAACGCGTGCAGTGCCAGGGCTGGCTCCTTTGCGGCCGAGAATGGCCAGCGGCTCGCCCTTCTCCAGCATGTCCCACATGTTTGGCGAAATGCCGAACTCCGCCAATTTGGACTTGGCTTCTATAGGCCACGAAGTGTAGTCCGCATCACCAATCGTAAACAGCAACACTGAATCGCTCAGCGCCACATTCGAAATGTAATGGATCAAATCCGTGCCAGTTGGCGAAACCATTTCCGCAGGACTGAATGAGTTAATCACCTGCGGCTCACGACCACACACTCGCGAATCAAAAAAGTTCACATCCAACGCCAGGTAAGGCACTAACGTTGTTTTATCGAAGGCTACGAGATTGAGTGTGTTGTTGCGGCACGGCCTGCGAGTGGTGTTGTACTCCAGATTATCAATTTTTAGCGAGCTGGCCGGGGCAAACGGATAGCTGCCGCCATAGGTGTTTACCTGAACATCCAACTCACGCCGGGTGAATTCGATGCCATTGCTGCGCGGCTCCAGGTTAATCAACGTGCCTTCCGTTTTTTGAGTCAAACTAAACTGACCCCAGCCGGGACTGGCCGTCTTTAAATGTGTGAAAGAAAAAACCGACCACTCGCTGCTCTCATCCGCTGTGGGATTGGTTAGGCGCGTGCGCCAATAATACGTGAGGCTATCTTGCGCTATTAAGGTAAGATTCTGCCGCAGCAAAACTTTACCACGCACCGTTCGGTTAATCAAAAACGGACTAGAAAACGTGGCGGTCGTATCCACCTGCAACAAATAATCGCGCTCCGATTCCGTGGTCAGATTCGCATTCTGCCAAACCAATTCTACTGTTTGTTGGGGAATCACTGCGTACCGGACGGGATACAAATTCTGGGTGCCGTTTAGCGGAATCAGGGCAGCTAGTGTAGCGGTGTTATTGGTTTCGTCCGACTCCGGCCATTGCTGGTCATCATCCAGCGTAACCTGAAACTGATTGCTGCCGGCATCTTCCCGGTTCTGGCCCACCAGCTTGAACAACAAGGTATCTTGATTGAATACAGGCGGAAATTTTTTGAAATACGTTTTAACGGAAGCGGGCGAAGTGCGCACTAACTTCAACCGCAACGAATCCGAGCGGGCGAGTCCGGTGTTTCGCACAATCACCCGAATGGCAAATGAGTCCGACTGCGCCGTTACCAACCGGCCGTCCAACGATTGCAACGCCAAGTCCTGATCATTGATCCGCACATCAGCTGCCGTGGCGCCAAAAAGTTTGACCGCCGGATCGCCCAGCAAAAACATTTGTTGCACCTGTGTAGCGTTTACTAACGAGCCCCCATACTGCTGTAGGTAGAGCCGCGCTACTTCTTGTTGCACGTCACCAATACCGCGTTTCACAAAGGTTGAATCCGCAAAGCCCACCTGATAAAACAGATTGCTGTAATTGCGCAACCCACCGGAAAATCCGTAGGAACTGTGCGCAACAAACGCCCGGGCCCCGCGGTTCGCTGCCAGCATCCAGTCTTCGCCAAAATTATTCCAGCCAAAGAAAAAAGAGCCTGCGTTACATCCATTCACCAAAAAAACCGGATAGCGACCCGGATTACTATAACCCAGCAGCGGATCGGTGACAAATCCAATATCAATGTCAGTCGCGTTGGACGAAGAGTGCCCGAAGAAGGTAACCAGGTTGGTGCCCTCGTTGATTTGCTTGGAGATGTTGATGAATTCCACGGGCTTCGGGTCACGTTTGCTGATGGTGGCCACACTCGCGCCCCAAAATCGGTTTTGCGCAACACTTCTAAACTCATCTACAAAAACACGGAACTGAACCAACTCACTTTGGAAGGTGCCCCCGCTGAGATGAAGGCCTCGCTTTCGCCACGAGTCGGCCACATTGCCCGTTTCGAATTCGCGGATTTTGTTCAGGTAATTGGCAACCTCCTGCGGTGTGGAAGCGGAGAGTCGACCCGTAGGAACGGCTGGTTCAAACGTGGTGCCCACCAGGCCTGCCGTAAACGCGATGTCGGCTACGGGTGTTCCAGCGGGCGGGACCAAACATTTCAATTCACCGGCCGCCACACTCGTTTTGCGATAAAAGCCTTCGTACACCTCGCGCCCTTTGCCAATCAAAAACAGGTAGCGCGGTTGACCCGCCACCATGAATTTCATAAACTCATAAATCGCGAGTGGCGACACCTCGCCATAGTTAAACTGATTGTAGAGCAGATCCACATTCACCGTAAGGGTATCATAACCACCTCCAACTGCGGATGCGCGAAATCCGGCATAGGCCGCCACGGGATCGCTGAAGCTACCGGCAGGTCTTCGTAATGCACGGTGACTGACAATTAGATAGTTCGCCTGTTGGGGGCTGATCGACCGAAACGAGACTTTTTGAATAACCGGCTTCCTAAACGTAGCAGCCGCCAGCAGCTTGCGCGATTGCGTGGTGTTGCGCACGATGTAGCGCAATTGCCCGGCACTGCTTTGGCTCCCGATGAGAATTGGATTGCCGGGCTGGGTAATGTCCCACAGGCGCATTCCGGCGGTAGGGTTGAGTACCTCCAGATACGAACGACCACCGGCATTGGGAGCAAGAGTAAGAAACTTTTCATTGGCTCCGGCAAGATCAAATGACTGGGGAAAGGTGATTTTGAGGTACGACACACTAATCCTGTCGCGACCGCCGCCTACGCCGTTGGCTTTTACACGAACCACCAGTTGGCCGCCCACCACGTCCGACCATTGAAGTGGCGTGGAGAGCGTGGGCGTTTCGTAGTTCGTAAAGTCTACTGTTTCTACGAGTCGCAGGCTACCAGTCGTACCGCCCACCAGAATTTCGGCCTGGTGCAACAAATCTTCGCGGCCATTCAATTGGATCTCCAACTGCGGTGCGGATGCGCTCGTTACTGTTCGTTGTAGTTGATTGAAGGTAAAATCCTCAAAGCCGGTGCAACCCGAGTTGCCCACGCAAATTACCGAGCCGGTCCAGCCTTCACCCTGATCGAAATGAGTGTATTGCAACACATCGGCCACGGTTACCCCGCCCGCATATTGAGCGGTTTGCAGTTGGAGGAGCTCGGAAAGCTGAAAAGGCTCGGCGGGTAAGGACGAAGTGTTAACCTCGCTGTAGCTTTCCATGCGTTTGCCTTGCACAGGTGCGAGATTCCACGTGAGGAAGAAAGCGGTGGTATCCGAAAACAAATTGTGGTACGAGTGGGGTTGAAGATTCGCGGGTTTGTAGAGCGCAGCATCGCGCGTGCCATCGTTTCTGCGGCCATAGAATTCGAAAAACTCGGTAGGATCGAACTTACCATCGGGCGGCAGCTGCGCATGTTGGAAAAGTATCGCTTGTTCCGTGCCGCGGTGGAAAAGTTGCAACACGCGTGGATCAACGGCGTTCACTGGTACGCCGGCTGCCACCAGATCATCGTACGTTACGCGGTAAATGCCGTCTTGGGCAGTGGCCAGTTTGTAATACGATTGCGAGAAGTTGATCCACTGCTGCGGCGACTGTGCCCAACAACTGGCGGTCCACAACAAAAACGCACCCACGCTCCCAGCCAAACCCCGTTTCATGCGAATCACCTGATAGTAAACTTCAAAGTTAATGCTTGTTGGTAGAATTATGCTGAATACCGAAGGCGGTGCGCCGGGGAACCTCGCCAGCGCTCAGTTTTAGAGTAAACCTTCCCGGTTTACTGGTCGATGATGG